>JAJDBR010000233.1 GCA_029261275.1 Nitrospirales bacterium | reverse complement strand
ACCGATGGCGTCATTATCCATCTTTGGGGTAAAGATAAAGTGGTTCCAGACGGGACCGTCTCCATACCCACCTCACTTGGACACGTCTTCCGAACAGAATAACCTATCGCCACAGGGAGAGCGGAGGAACGCTCTCCCTGTACTCTCTCAAACAGTTCGTTTATTAAGGAGTGCTCCTGATGCCTTGGAAAATAGGAACCTTATGCCTGTATGGTCTCTTTTTTCAGAGCCTTTTGCCTTTCGTAAGTGAAGCAGCTGATCCTGAAGTACTCAAGCAAAGGGTGCCTCAAGATCAAATAGCCGAAGCGCGAGGGTGGAAAAATCCGTTTCCCTCAACACCTGAGAACCTTGGGAAAGGGAAAAGAGTCTTTCATGGAAAAGCCTTTTGTGTGACGTGTCATGGGCGTGACGGGAAAGGCCTAGGTAAGATTCCAGGACTGGTAGGAAAACTGCCACGAAATTTTACCGACAAAACCTGGCAAGCGGCGAGGACGGATGGGGAGTTGTTTTGGATCTTAAAAAACGGGAGTCCCGGAACCGATATGGCCTCATTTATTCCGCTTGTCCTCAGTGAAGAGGAGGCCTGGCATGTGTTATTATACGTGAGGGCATTTGGCAACTAGTCAACGAAAAAGGGGGACATGACCCATGACAGGTTTAGCCTTATTCGCGTTTTCAAGCTGGATGGTGTTGACGGCAGTTCCAGTATCTAACCTTTCCTTGCCCCCAGAGCCTGATGAAACAACACGCATCGACGAAATCTACGATCAAGAATCCCGTCTCTTTCTCTCGCTGTATTCCTTAGACGGCGACGGAAAAGTAGATTATGTCACCGGCCGAACCGTGCAAGGCCACAAACGTAGCACCTACGGCAACCCGGTCTACTATCTGCCTGAGCATCCAATTTTTTATTGGTGGAATCATACGTTGTTTAACGATCCTCAACTGGATGGGGTAAACGGGAATGAACTGGTCTATCAGGAAGAAACCGAATTTGATATAACCCGCTACAAACCCTGTGTCTTCAATGGCCAGCCTTGTTAAAAGTCAAATGATTGTACCAGGGTATGTACATCTAACCTTGCTTTCCCTTCAAACGGTTTTTTTCTTTCTTAACGAATCTTGGCCCCCTCCCCCCTTGCCGTCGAGTCCTGAAGCACCGCACGCATTCTCCGCCAACATTGGTTTCACCAATGTCTCGAACCCAACCGATGACTATCTTAGCTTCCCTTAGAAAGCTATCAGACATTTTGTAAGATACTACTTTCCTCTGTGGAAATTTTTGTTTCCTTACCGTGTTAACCGATTAACTGTTAAGAGTTAACGTTCCCTCGTTTTTACTGTACGTTTTTCCTTGGCTGTAAAAAACCCCCGTGTTTTCCGATTTTATTTTTAGAAATCCCAAGGCACACATGTGGCATTGAAGATGCTTTAAGTAGGCTCATGTATTGGATGCAAACTGTTTGGGGCAAAAGACTACAGAAGATTTGGTTCCCATAGGTGGAATTATTCCCCATATCTATGTTTCAAGAAGTGTAGCGATGGTGTACATATACGTCGGAGTTTTCTCATGTTGCGGTTTTTAAAGGAGGGTTCATAATGAAGAGGGTAATTCGATCGTTCATTAATTCTCGGGCAACGGTTGGAGCTGTGCTCCTTGTCTTTTTTCTTTCCTCTTTTACTGGCTCCCCTCAGGTCTTTGCTGCTGATGCTCAAGAGGCTGAGTCGTTCATAAGTAATTCTTGCTCAACCTGCCATAAATTTGAGGGGAAGGAAGAGAGCCGGTTCAACTTAAAAGCTCCGGACCTCATGTGGGGTGGGAGTAAGTATCAGCGAGATTGGCTCATCCGTTGGCTCACCGGGAAGGAACCGCTGTTGTTTGCCAAGAACTATCGGTGGGATCAGGGGCAGGAACCTGTAACCCACATGACGGTGACCGAGGAACAAGCCAATGCCATTGCCGATTATTTTGAAAAGATTTTGAAAGATTCACGCGTCACCATTGGCGCTTTTGATGTGGCCAAGGTCACAAAGAAAGACGTGGGGGATGGGGCTTTCATATTTAAGGAACATGCCTGTATCGGCTGCCATACGATTGAAGAAAACGGGCAACTCGTCGGCGGACCGCAAAGCACGAATTTAGCTGATTCGGGAAATCGCTATAACGCCGATTGGCTCTTTCGTTTCGGCATGAACCCCCAGGACTTCACGCCACATAGCGGAGAATTTTTGGCTGATGCGACCGAACCCCAATTACGAAGTGTCATTGGTTACTTGACGACTCTCGGCATCAAAGATTTCAAGTTTTATGAGCCATGGACCAGTTCTGAGTTTGCTCATCCCAGTGTGGATCGAGGTGCCGTGGTCTATAAAGAATATTGCTCGCAATGTCATGGCGCGGAAGGGAAAGGCGATGGTCCGGCCGCGTCAGGGTTAAGTCCTAAGCCGGCTGTGCATGCCAACATCCCTTTTGAAAAACTCCCAATGGAGTATCTTTACAATGTGATTAACCATGGTGGGAGAAGTGTGGGAAAATCCACGAACATGCCGTACTGGGGACTGACCATCGGCCAACAGGGCGTAGCAGATGTCATCGCATATTTGAAAACTACATTTAAAGGTGAGGTGGAGGTGACGAAGGTTACTCCAGGAGATGGGCCTTCAGGTGTTTGCCCTCAACCCCGTAAGACCAGACAAGCTCACGGGAAATTCCGGAAGATGGAAAATCCCCTGCCACAGAATACCGCGAACGTGAAAGCTGGAGAAACCTTATTTCAGCTAACGGCCACACCGCTGGCCTGCATGAATTGTCATGGCACCAAAGGCGACGGTCAGGGGCCCATGGGAGCAGCGCTAGATCCTCGCCCTCGAAATTTTACCTGTGGAGAAACCATGAAAGATATTTCAGACGGCCAAATGTTTTGGATTATCAAAAAAGGATCGCTTGGAACGGGCATGATGGCCTTTGCAGGAATGCCGGACAATCAAATTTGGCAATTGATTCACTACATCCGGACGTTGGCCAAATAAATTTCTTTGGCCCTTGGAGAACGAAATTTGAGAAACCGGTAAGGCACAAAGGACCGGAGAAATTCTTTCCGGTTCTTGAACCTCAATAATAGGAAGAACACAATGCCCCTAGCATCAGAGCATGTACAAGAAAATATCGCTGGCGTTTCACTCATGTCTCAACATTTTCAACAACACCATGCCCTCATCTTACAGGCTGCCGGGGAGGGGATTTTTGGCTTAGACCTGGAAGGCCGGCATACGTTTGTAAATCCCGCCGCCGCTAAGATGCTGGGGCATGAACCCCAAGAATTAGTCGGCCAGCACAGTCACTCACTCTGGCATCACACCAAACCTGATAACAGCACCTACCCTAAAGAAGACTGCCCGATTTATCGGGCCTACAAAGATGGTCAAGTTCATCAGGGTGACAACGAAGTGTTTTGGCGAAAAGACGGCACGAGCTTTCCTACCGCGTACACAAGCACGCCCATTCGGAATGATGACGGTGGTCTAATTGGCGCAGTGGTAGTGTTTCAAGATATTACCTATCGCCGACAATGCGAACAGGCCATTGAACAATTTCGCCGAACCAACGACATGATCTTACAGGCTGCAGGGGAGGGAATTTTTGGCTTAGACCTGGAGGGGCGCCATACCTTCGTCAATCCGGCTGCCAACACCTTATTAGGTTATGAACCTGGAGAGTTGTTAGGGAAACCCAGTCACCTCACATGGCACCATACAAAATCTGATGGATCTCCTTACCCCGCTGAAACATGCCCAATCTACAAGGCCTACAAAGACGGGTTGGTGCATCAGGGAGACGAGGAAGTGTTCTGGCGAAAAGATGGCACGAGCTTCACAGCCCAATATACCAGTACGCCTATTTGGGACGACCAAGGGGCACTGGCAGGTGCCGTGGTCACATTTCAGGACATCACCGAAAAGAAACGGATGGCCGCACAATTATTAGAAGAAGCGAAATTAGCCGAAGTCACCAGGGTATTGGGCAATATCGGACACGATATTAAGAATATGTTGATGCCCGTATTGTCTGGAGCCAATCTGTTAAAAGATGAAATCGATGAGCAATTCCCTCGACTCCTCGAGATCCATGCCCAAGGGGCTGAACTCAGTTATGCGAACAACCAAGAACTGTTAAGGATGATCGTCACCAATGCGAAACGGATTCAAGATCGGGTTCGAGAGATTGCCGATGCCGTTAAGGGAGTGACCAGCCCTCCACATTTCACGACATGTCAGATTCACACGATTATTGAGGGGGTCTATGAGACACTTCGTACCTATGCCAAGGAAAAAGACATTACGCTCAACACCGCCACTCTCGAGGCCCTTCCTTTATTAGAAGGAGACGAGCGACGGCTGTTTAATGCGCTGCACAATCTGGTCAATAATGCGATCCCTGAGATTCCACGTGGCGGATCCGTAGCCATTCAATGTAGCGTAGGAGAAGATGCAAAGACCGTGTATTTGGCCGTCACTGACACAGGGCGAGGCATGGCACCAGAAATTCGTGATCGGCTCTTTACGTCTCAGGCGATCAGTACGAAAGCAACGGGTACCGGACTCGGAACGAAAATCGTCAAGGATGTGATTATGATTCACCATGGCACTATACGGGTTGAGAGTGAAGAGGGAAAAGGGACAACCTTTTTTATTCAGCTTCCCATTTCACAAAAAGCTCACATTTGACCAGCATAACTCCGTAGCTCTAGCGAAAATCTCTCTCCTTCTGGAACGGGCAACTTCATTTGCAAAACGAAAGAGTCACTTGCTACATGTATATTCGATCTCACCATGGATACTCACGACATGCATTCCACTGATGGACTCACCCGCAGACGGCTGCTACAAACAAGCCTCATTGTTGGAGGGCTGAGTGCTTTTGGTCTAAAGTCTTCCCGGGCCAGCTCTCCTCCTAGCATCGACCTTCCATTTAGTCGCGGGCATCGACCTCTTGTGGCCTTTCCCGAAAAGCGCCCACTCATGGTCATGACCACGCGGCCACCACAATTGGAAACACCGTTCTCTATTTTTGATGAAAATATCTTTACTCCCAACGACGCATTCTTTGTCCGCTGGCATTTAGCCAATATCCCTACCACTGTTGATTTGCAAACATTTCGCGTAACCATTCGAGGTCGAGTCAAACAGTCCTCGTCTTTCAGCCTCACAGATTTGCAACAACAATTTGAGCCAGTCGAGGTTGCGGTTGTGTGCCAATGCGCGGGAAATAGTCGCGGTTTTTCTGAACCACGAGTGGCGGGAGGACAGTGGGGCCATGGAGCCATGGGCAATGCGCTGTGGAAAGGGGTGCGGTTACGAGATCTGCTGGAAAAAGCTGGATTGGAAAAAGATGCCAAGCATGTTCGGTTTGACGGGTTGGATCGTCCTGTTGCCGATGTCACCCCTGATTTTTTGAAATCGCTCCCGCTGGACGATGCCATGACCGACCATGTGCTCGTGGCCTATGCCATGAATGGTGAGCCTCTTCCCTTTCTCAACGGCTTTCCTCTTCGCCTTGTCGTTCCAGGATGGTATGCCACCTACTGGGTGAAGGCACTAAATGATATCGAAGTCCTCAACCAAGACGATCATAATTTTTGGATGGATCCTGCGTATCGCATTCCTGACAATGCCTGCGGGTGTGTAGAACCAGGCGAGAAAGCCACGAATAAAATCCCCATCTCCACCATGAAGGTTCGATCGTTTATTACCAATATCGCCGATGGGGACGCCATACATGCTGGAAGCCAAGTTCTCGTTAAGGGGATTGCCTTCGATCAGGGATATGGCATTGATCAAGTATTGCTCTCGGTAGATGGAGGGCAGCACTGGAAAGCCACACGACTAGGAAAAGATTATGGGGATTTTTCTTTTCGCCAATGGGAAACGCAGGTCACATTAAAACCTGGGCAGTCTTATGAGTTTCAGTCCTTAGCGATCAATCGAATTGGAGAATCCCAGCAACTCCATGCGAAATGGAATCCCAATGGATATTTACGCAACGCCGTTGAGACCGTTCACGTTTCCACAAAGGGTTAACCTCTGATGGCACGGACCTTATCATTTTACTTCTTGATTTTCGTTATCCTTCTCACAAGCCTCGGATCTCTATCTTTAGCCGAAGAGAACACCACTTCGACGCGATCTATTTTCTTACCAACCGACCCATTTTCTTTTCAACCGGGGAAAGGACAGGAGGTGGCCAACACCTATTGCGTCATATGCCATTCAGCCGACTACATTTATATGCAGCCCGAGCATTCCAAGGATAAATGGGCGGCCATCATCCACAAAATGAAACTTGTTTTTGGATGCCCCATTCCTCAAGATCAGATTCCCGCATTGGCATCTTATCTCTTTCAACAAAACTCCCTCTCTCCTTTTCCACCAACCGGCTCTCAATAATTTCTTTCACCCTTCTAATACGCGATGTTGGTCTTGATCAGATTCTGCGAAACTCTTAACTCTTATAGGATGGAGAGCAGCCTCTCCAAGAAATCTATGGTATAAAGAACTTCTCAACGTTCATTTTCAATATTGTCCATCGCACAGCCGTCTCTGCCATTTCTCTACTGAAATTTTCTTCAATGGATTTCCACTATCTCCTGGCATTATTATCTGGCGGATTAGTCGGACTGCTGCTCGGGACCACGGGAGGAGGGGGTTCCTTGGTGGCCATCCCGCTTCTAGTGTATGTGGTGGGCATTCCGGTCCAAACCGCCAGTGCCATGTCACTGATCGTCGTTGGCTATTCGGCTCTTTTTGGGGCCTGGCAGGAATACCGTCATAAACGAGTTCACATCCCTACAGCCCTGGTGTTCAGTTTGACCGGGGTCATTGGCGCATGGATCGGCGCCCAGGGGCATCAACTGGTCTCCGAAACAATCGTGTTGTTTCTGTTCGGCAATTTATTGCTGTTTATGGGTCTGTGGACTTTTTGGCAGCCTCATAACAAACAAAGCAGTGATGCGCTCACTGGATGCGCCAAACAATTTTCCTGGCCCTGCGCGTTCAAGGCGTCAGCAATTGGATGGGGAGTCGGATTGCTGACCGGGTTTTTTGGGATTGGTGGGGGATTTCTGATCGTGCCAGCACTCATGATTCTTTTAGAATTTCCGATCCGTCTAGCGATGGGCACCTCGTTTTTAATTATTGCCTTGATTGCAATTGGTGGTGTCGTTGGACATTTAAATCTCGCGTCCTTAGATTTTTTCCTAACGGGGTTGGTCTTACTCGGCAGTGTGCTGGGGTTGGTCTTTGGGTCTCGGATTACCCGATCAATTTCTTCTCATCATTTGAGACGGTGTGTCGCAATCCTGATCGGTGCGATTGGATTGGGGCTCATCATAGACAATGGCTGGCATCTCATCTTTTAAGACATGGCGCAGGGAAGACTCCCCACATGCGCTCCCTTTTATTCTCGCGACCCGAAGTTGAGGCAATCGCACTATGGGATATTGGGACCTGGTTTGCTCCCCACCCTAACTTGATTGGTTCGATCATAATAGTCTTTCCGTAAGTCATCCAGCGCCATTTCGACTTGAGGGGCTTCAAGCCCCATATGAAGCAAGGCTTCGCGCGCAAGTTCTGCGCTAGCCTCCAGGGTCTCCGAAACAGTGGAGTGAGCCCCAAGGGCTTTCAGCGCCTGACATCTCATCATGTCATGCCCGCGCACAAAAATCGGAAGAGCTGGATAGGCCGCATGAAGAGAGGAGACCACTCGCTCAGTGACCTCTGGACTATCAATGGCCACGATCACAAGAGGGGCATCTGCAACCCCAGCCACCCTAAAAATCTCGGCACGTTTGAGATCTCCGAAGTACACCGGTTTCCCTTCTGCACGTGCGCGATCCACCAGATCGGCACGACCATCAATGGCCACATACGGCACCTTCATAGACTCCAAAATAAAGCCGACCTTACGGCCCATTCGTCCAAAACCAATAAGAAGGACGGGCTTGGCATCTTGCTCCGTCCTACCAATTTCAAATTCGGGAATAGTCGTGCTCCCTTCACGAGTAGAAGAAAATATCCGGAAAGCGGCTTTCTCTAGCGCTGGAGTGGCCAGCATACTCAGTAGGACAATAATCAGAAGATGTTGGAATAATGTTGCATCTAAAATCCCCACGCCTTTTGCTAAGGCGAACAGCACCAAGGCGAATTCACCACTTTGAGCCAAGAGTAAGGCGATCGAAATCGATGTCGTGTTCTGTATGCCAAACAGACGTGACAAAGGCCAGAGAGTGAGAAACTTCCCAGCAATTAAGACCACCACAATACCTAAAAGGACAAGAGGGTTGGCAAAAAAGAGGGTGAGATTTAAGGACATGCCCATGGACATAAAAAATAGCCCAAGCAACAAACCACGAAAGGGCTGAATTTCGGCGATAATCTGGTGGCGATAGGATGAATCAGCAATCAAGAGGCCAGCAGTAAATGCCCCCATCGCCATGGAGAGGCCAATACGTTCCATGACTTGCGCTGAGCCCAAAACCAATAATAACGCCGATGCGGTAAATATTTCTGGAGAACTAAACCGGGCCAGCCTATTCAGAATGGGGTTCAAAATATATCGGGCTGCCATAATGATGAGTACGAGAATGATGAGTGCCTCAGCAAATGCATAGAACACATCTTCCGCGATCGTTAACTCCGGTGTGGCCATCAAAGACACAAAAGCCAGAAGTGGAACAACTGCCAGATCTTGCAACAGCAAGACAGCCACAGCGGGTCTGCCGTATTCTGAAGAAAGCATCTTCTTTTCCGTGAGCAGTTGAAGAACAAACGCGGTTGAAGACAGGGCTAACGCCGCTCCGATTAACAGCGAAATTCCCCACGAAGTATGAAGGGTGGCATGCACAATAATCGTGATCAGCCCTCCAGTGATGAAAACCTGAAGCGATCCCAACCCTAGCACCAACCCCTTCATCTTCCAAAGACGAGATGGGTTAATTTCAATCCCAATCACAAACAACAGGAGCACAACGCCCAACTCTGCAAGGTGCGCAATCTCATCATAATTCTCGATAAATCTCAGCCCCGATGGCCCTAAGACAATCCCCGCCACCAAAAATCCCGGGATCGCCCCGAGACCTAGGGCTTGAAACAACGGGACCGCCATCACCGCCGCAGCTAACAGAACAATCGTGTCAGTCAAATATTCCGTATTCATAAACAGATTCTCATCTATTACCTATCCAAAGACAAGAGAAACCTTCTGCTCAAAATGTACACGTATCCAACGAATAGCCGTCTTGAAAACTTGTGCAGTTGTAGTTGTACGTATGACCAGGAGTCATGCCATTCAAGTGGTTCCAATTTTTTTCCAAATATAGTCACTACAAATCACTTCCAACCGTTTTCTCTGGATAGCAAAATTTGGGGTAGATCTTGCCGGGTTTCGGCCCGGCAGCCGAGGCCCTTTTGCTTCGGCAAAAGGCCCCAAAACCATTGATGCCCAGACTGGTTTTCGGAAATGGAGTATGCGCGGGACTTGGGGGCAAGCCAACTCGCTTCGCTCAAACAAGGCCTGCCCTTAAAAACGCGCCTCTCCAATGACCAGCCTACAGGCATCGGAACCAGAAAAAGCCTGTACAGGTAATCAGAAATTATTTGGAAGCACTATAAAATGGGAGAAATCTTTATGTAAAAGACCAATACGGTCCAAGAGGAGAGAAGATGGGTCAGAGCAGCTGATCAACAGTCAGTAGTCCTGTGGGAGAAAAATCTTTTGTCGGGAAGGCTTTGCGTCGGTGCTAGGTTAAAAAAAACCAGTTTTAGGATCTGTTTTTAGGATGGGAAACTAGTTGGGATTAATTTAATATAGTTTGAGCTATGGCATTATAAGAATCCACTTAATTCCTTTAACATGAACGAAAAAGTTCATGCCCCTTTCTGCTACTGATAGTTACTTTATAAGGTATACGTAATTTTTCAATCTTGTTTGGAGTTTGGAGTGAACCCTTTTATGGTTTGTCCATCAGGAGTCATGAAATCATATTTCATGTACCTTTCCTTAGGCCTGCTCTTTTCAAAAATCACGTCTTCAATAGGAACCGGCCCCAAGCTACCTAGGCTTCTAGGGTGGGCAGGGGATCCTGCAATATCATCAATCAATTTTATAGATTGAACAACCCGCTTGTTGTTCTCTTTTTCTTGAATCACAATTTCTACCAAGCCATAATGGGATGCTTCGGTTTCAGACATGGCTGCTTGGTTGTGAGAACCTTTTCCAGCCATAATTAGAATTTTAAAAATTTCATCATTGGCAGCATATACTTTTAGACTTTTTGCGGCATAACTTTTTTGCCAGTAATAACCGCTTTCGGCACTACCACCATATTCTGAAATGTTTACCCAGACAGCTTTGTCATATGGGTCTATGACAGCTACACGGCCACGAAGAGTGGTTGGTTTGCTCAAATCTCCCCTTCCCCAGTCAAATCTTTCATGAAACGCTTCAATTCCCATTGCACTAGAACCCATTATCCCTGCGATTACGGTTGCTCCAATTATCCCCCATCCTCTTTTTCTATCCATAATGATTTTAATGATTCAATTATTTAGGTGGTAGCCTAGAAGCTTCAATACATTTATTTGCCAATAGGAAATCATTTACAAACTAGTTCTTCACCTTGAATCCAATTATTGTTCTGCCTTCTAACTGAACTTCCATAGCCACAAGGTTTTGGGCAGCATTAATGATTTTATCCATTAGGTCCTTGTCTTTCACAGCTAATCTAACTGTTGATTGCGGGGTGTACCAACCTGAATAGGTGTTGCTCTTTTCGGTGCTACCTTGATATCCCCATGCGCAGCAAACAAGTAAGGGATTTGGAATGGTTACATTACGGTCATCGGACGCCCGACCACGAGGCTTTCCTGTTTTTCCAGGTTCTGAACTATTCCAATACTGAATTCCAAATAAAATTTCCTCATGCGGGTTATCTGCCCAGCGGCCAAAAACCCTACCCTGAAGACTCGCTATACTCGTTTCTGCTTCTGAAAAGTATATATTTCCAACATGAGAACTCAACCTATAAAAGTTCTCTTGACTTTTAAGGTTACCTAATTTTGCCCTAATGGAATAATGTGGAATAGCTCTTTCAGTCTTTTCATTTAATTCATCCAATGCCCCTAAGATATTGTAAGAGTCGGAATACTCAGGATTAATTTTTATTGCTTCTTGAGAAAATTTTTCAATTTTTACAACCAATTTTTGTTTTTTCTCTTTAGTCATTTCTCTTCCCAATGTTAGGTATTCCATTAAGGCGTACCAACTCATCGCATAAGAAAGCTTTTCATCGTTTCGATTATTTAGTTGGGCATTCTTGGATGCCAGATAAAAAGCATTCCATCCTTTCGAAAAATCATCTCCTGACAAACGCTTGTTACCTAACATGTTCCTTGAAATAGACAATGCCAAATAATAAGCTGCTGGATAGTTGTTTTTCTCCTTTTCTAGCACAGCATAAAAAAGTTCAATTGATTGTTTATAATCCTCAGAGTTAAATGCTGTCTGGCCTTCTCGGAAAACTGTCTCTGTGTTTTTCGAGGAGAGTGTTTTGACAAGGTTTCTAGATTCATCTTGTGCGAAACATGTCAAAAAAGACAAAGGAGTAAATGTGAAAAAAATAAATTGGATAAATATTATTCTTCCAGACGAAATAAGGTAAGAGGACATATGGGGGAGGTGCCTTATTATTTTGGAAAATTAAGTTTAAAGGGAGGGATTTTCGGTTTGACTATAATTACTTCATATTTCTTAGGAGGTTTTGGTGAATTAACAAAAAATTTATCAACGGATACCTTGGTTGAAAAAAGATCATGATAAGAACTACTTTGGGTATGAATGCCATTAATTAAGGGCTCGATCTCTTTAAGCAATACCTGAGGACTCATTATGAGAGTTAGCTCTTCATCCTTTCCCGCAGGAAGCACTCCTCTCAAAGGTTTGTTTGCTAAATGGTAAGAATTAGGTTCTAAGTTAGAAATTCGCCAAGCAACCTCCTCAGCAGAAAGATTTCGAATAGAAAACTTTCCTTCATAAAGGTTGTTTAGTTTAATTTCATTCGGCTCAACCTCCCAGTCGACAGAGTAGCTTGATCGCCGTCCGGACGCATGTAATATTTTTTTCTTTACCCATTCATATTGAACGCCGCTTTTGTTTTTGGGTTTAGCCATTTCAATATGGTCAAAATCCATAGGGTAAGGGTCATTATCGCAAGAAGTTTTAGCGTGGATTTCATCCACGATCACTTTTGATATAACCCAAAATTGAACGGGTTTTTTTTCATAGGCGCAAAAAGACAAAGGGAACTTTTGCGACTCCTTGCGCGTATTAAACAATGCCCTCCAATGAGACTCTAAAGTCTGCAAGAAGGAATTTGTATCGCTCTCTTCTAGATCACTCCATTGGGGATTACGGCTTAGAATTGCAGGCAACCAAGCACTTGCAGATCCTTGAGAGGGAGTTGAAAGGAAAATAACTGCTTTGGTTTTCCTAAGGTTGTCATATTTTCTATTGGAATTTAATAAGGTTAAAAACTGTTTTATGACAATTCCACCCATACTGTGCGTGATGAAATAAATTTTATTATATTTTTGATAAATCCCACTATCTTCCAGGTCTTCAGTCCCACGTTTGGCAATTTCCGCAATAGTTGAGCTGTGGCTCATATATGGGGAGGCATAATCCATATGACCTACGTCAAAGCTGATAAAATCTTTATCTCCCATTAGCATTTCAGGCCAAGACTCTTGGCTATTTTCATTTTTCCAAGTATTTTCATTGTCTCCAGTTATGCCATGAACAAAAATAATAATTTCACTATTTTTTGTAGTCTCTTTAATTTTTATAACCTTCGAAAAAATGTCACCAGGAAATAAAAAAATAATTACCATGCCTACTACCAGAGACAGAACATTTTTTTCATAAAATATATGCATCAACATTTAAATTCTTTATATTTGACTTCAGGAGAATTTTTTATATTTAGGCTATGAAGAAGAAAATTGCAAAAATCTGCTGAATTCTCCCCTTTCTTATGGCCGCATCAATTCCGAGCCTGGATTAGCAGAATACCTAAATTTACTATAGTTAATTTCTCGAAATAAATCTTCGAGGGCATGATGGGGCAGAGTGCTCATAGGTTTTGAATTTTTCAGTGACTATTGTCCGAGGCTAGCACTCTTAGGCTTTGGGTTAGCGATGAGAGAAGCCTATAGAGGAGAATGAAGAGTCCCTGATCACGAAGGAGCAGGGACCTACGAACATGGAAATGATGCAGCCAAATTCCCAGAAACAGGTTTAAAACAGACTTTGCCCAGAACGGGGGGCTGGCGCGGATGACCTAAGTTGTTGATTTAATTAGTGGGCCGTGTAGGGATCGAACCTACGACCCGCTGATTAAGAGTCAGAGAACCTTGCCTACACCAGTTACGACCAATCAAGATCCTGCCTGATTGACCGATAGAACTCTTAGAAAATCAATCACATCGTCTACGGTGGTTTACCCTCGAATTCTCTGCCGTCTGCCTACACTGTGACTACATAGTGAAAACGGGGAATGGAAGCCGGGATGGTAGGCCTTATAAGGTGAGTGTTATGCAGTTGATCAATCTCACAAAGAAACTCATTGATGCGGAACCCCATCCGTCTGACGGGCAGCGCTTCCTTCGAGATATCAAAGTCGCAGGATTGGGTCTTCGCCTCACCAAAGGTTCCAAGTCCTTTGTCATGGAAAAGCGTATTGACGGGCAGATGTGGCGCTGGACGCTCGGGTCGTATGGTTCATTGACCTTAGAGGAGGCTCGGAAGAAAGCACAGGAAGACAACGCCAAAATTTTGAGGGGAGAAAATCCGGCCAGAGATCGCAAGGAAAAGCTCCATGCCGCGACGTTTGGGGAACTGGCCACGCTCTACCTCAAAAACCAAACCCCACGGAAAAAATCTATTCGCCATGATCAGAGTATGCTCAACAATCATCTGGCACCGTGGAAGAACCGGAAGCTCGCTAGTATAAAACGCGTCGATGTGGCCATGCTTCATAGTCAGATCGGAGAATCAGCTCGCTACGCAGCTAATCGTACCATCACCTTGCTCAGGCGCATGTTTAATCTGGCGGAAATATGGGGCGTGTATTCGGGCGAGAACCCAGCCAAAGGTGTTGAACTTTTCCCTGAAGAAAAGCGTGATCGTTTTGTGCAACCTACTGAAATGCCGAAGTTATGGGAGGCGATTCAGGCAGAACCCAATGAGTATATCCAAAAAGCGTTTCTCCTCTCTCTCTTTACCGGTGCCCGTCGTGGAGAGATCTTAGCGATGGAGTGGGCGAATCTTACCCTCGATACTCCAGAGCCGGTCTGGCGAATCCCCATGACGAAAGCCGGGCGTGCTCATACCCTCACCTTAGCTCCCCCAGTTGTGGCCTTACTCCAGTCAGTTCCAAGGTTGAATGGGAGTACCTATGTCTTTCCGAGCCATCGAGGTTCTGGGCACCTCGTCAATATTTCCAAGGCCTGGAAGCGCATTCGAGAACGAGCTGGACTTCAGGACGTGCGTATTCATGATCTTCGAAGAACGGTTGGTAGTATGTTGAAAGCCGCAGGGGAAGATCTGACATTGATCGGGAAGGTCCTCAATCATAGTCAGTTGGAGACCACTGCTATTTATGCCCGATTGAATTTGGATCCAGTACGCAAGGCCTTGGATCTACACGCAGAACAAGTTTTGGAGTTTGGCAACCCTGCTCAACTTATTCCGATGAATGGGAATAAGAAGAAATTCTCCTATGAATCTCTAGACAAAAGAGTTGTGAAGCGGCATACAGTAACGGAAGGAGAGCCCCAACATGGCTAAGGTAAAGGGACCAAGCCAGAAGAACCCTTCAATGGATAAGAGTGTATTGGATGAATCAATACCTGTAGACGACCGTATCCAAGCCACGATTCGGTCTCCTCAGTATCAAATTGATTGGGAGGAGCATTTCCTAGAAAACACAGACGAGGGGCTGGAAAAATCTGATGATCTTGACTATAAAGATTTAATTCCCCTTGATCCTTGTCCCCAAAACGAACATCCGTTAGCTCGGAAATGGCGCCTTCCTTTTTTTCAACCCCCATGGGACCCGTTTTCTATGGAGGTTCGGTACTATACCAACGGTCAGACAAAAGCGAGTTGTGAAGTGCTTGCAGATCAGGATCCAGGCTATCTTGATATCAGAGTGTATTTGGAAGCCCCGGCAATCGTCATTCGAGAAAATGTGATGAAACACGTCGAAGCGTATCAACAAAAATTAAACCTAACCAGGCGAGCTCCTCGGTCAACAAAAAACAATGAAGTAGACATGTGGGATGTGTACGACATGCATCATTTCTTGAGGAAAAACAAAATGGAAATCGCTCGTAGTTTGTGGCCCAATGAGAAGCTTAGGGAACCAGCCATTGATCCCAATACCAAAAGAAGGTGGGCACAAATTTCAAGAGCCTTCCAAAAAGCCAATCGGTACGTTCAACAAGTAGAGGAAGAAGCGGGAAAACAATAAGGGCTTTCTACCCCTTCGAAGCCGTTCGTGCTTTGAGTCCTGCTCAATCCCGCCTCTTTCTTTCCTTACCTACCCTTTTCTACCTTTCGTCAAATTCATTCACGTATAAGGCTTTCCCTATACGTGGATATTCTTCCCTTCCACACGACTTATCTTATAAGGGGCCACATATTTTTGGTTGAAACGGATGTAATTGGGTTTCCTTGTTGGTCTATGGAAACTGGGTTACTCCACGTATAGCACCAAACTTATGCGTGGATTTTTCTCTCGTTTTATCATTTGTATAGTCAACAGGAGAGGTGCATGGTTTTCGTGAAATTCATTAGAAAGGAGGTAGTGGCAATGATTTCAAGGAGGTCATCAGGAATTCTCGTTGGTCCTGGGAAACTCGTTCCCTCCACGCATAAGACCAAGCTTATGCGTGGATTTTGCGCTCGTTTTATTACTCGTATACTGAGAACACGTGAAACATAGTTTTCTTGAAATTTAATTGAAAGGAGGTGATGACGATGATTTCAACGAATATGGAGCTCATCAATGAAGCGCAAGCTTCGACTACGCTCAAGGTGAGTCCACGGACCCTACAAGCTTGGCGGGTTCGGGGATGCGGCCCAACGTTTATCAAAGTGGGTCGTTCGGTTCGGTACCGTATTGGGGATCTGCATGAATTTGTAAAGAGGAATGTACATCAATCTACTAGTGAAGACAGCTACAGAGCAAAAGCAAATTTATTAACTCTTTAAGAACGGAGAATTTAAATGAAAAATGCAACCGACGTAAGTGTGAAAGAGGTATCAATGAAATCTAATGCCATCACCGACTTAGAAACTTACATACAAGAAGGAGAGGATCAAAGGGATGCCGTGAATAATATAGCGAGGGAACAGGAACTCAGGGAGTTTTCTAAGGGGATTTTTCAGAGTCCACTGCGAAAAGCACGATATCAATCGATGAAAGGCCATCTTCGGCGTCAAGGGGAATACATTTTAAAAAAGCGCACCCCACGATCATTCCATGAATTTGGAAGTTGGACTCGTGAACAAATAGAGCAAGCGTTGGATGATGTCATCTTATGCGGGTATGGAGAAGTTGTTTCCTACCAGCGTGGTGGAGCCTTGTTTATTAATTTTATTAATAAGGAGAAACAGCCAAATGTTTCAACCAGATCATAACAATCTAATGAAGAATAATTTTACGAGAAGTCTAACTTTATATAGGAGAATTCTATAATGAATACAACAGGAACAAATAACACGCAAAAAAAAGCCCCCGATTCAGATGCAACTGAACCAGGGGCTATAACTAACATCATTCAAACAAATGGTATCACATCTGATTTAACAACGCACGCCAGTGCGACCACAGGGAAAGGAGAGCCCACTGGGCTCTTTTCTTCCACTATCCAAGAGGCTGCAAAAAACTATATCCAGAGAGGATTGTGCCCAATTCCTGTGCCTTATAAACAAAAAGGGCCTCGCCTCAAAGATTGGCAGAATAAACGCCTGGGATTAGATGATCTTCCACACTACTTTAACGATGATCCACAAAATATTGGCATCATCCTCGGTGAGCCTTCGGGAGGACTGGTTGATATTGATTTGGATGCACCGGAAGCGATTAAGTTAGCGGATGCTTTTCTCCCGCCAACAGAGTGGGTGTTTGGACGCTCAAGTAAACCCCGTTCACATCGGATATATATGGTCAACCCAATCCCGGAAACGATGCAATTTGCCACGAGTGAAGGAGTGATGTTGGTCGAATTGCGCTCAACAGGAGGGCAAACAATATTTCCACCTAGTGTGCATGAAAGCGGGGAGCCCATTTCGTTTGATCAGCAAGGGGAGCTCGCGTCGGTGAGTGCTGACGAGTTGCGGGAAAAGGTGACGCGATTAGCGGCGGCGGCATTGCTGGTGCGACATTGGCCTGAAAAAGGAGTTCGCCAAGACGTAGCACTGGCACTTGCCGGAGGGTTAGCTCGAGGTGGTTGGGAGGAGCAAGATATACACCATTTTATTCGTGTTGTGGCTCAAGCCGCAGGGGATGAAGAAGTAAACCAACGTGCCAACTGTGCAGGGCGAACGGTGACTCGAGCAACCGCTGATAATCCTGTAACCGGTTGGCCTCGACTGAGAGAGCTGGTTGGAGGCCAGGTTGTTGATCGATTGAGAAAATGGCTCACCCTACAAGGGACAGCAAAAGACCAGATTCGTGCCATTCGAACTGGGGCTGGAAGAGAGGCCGAAAAACATCGACGAATCAGTACCATTGTTATCGACGAATTTCGTGACTGTGGCGTGTTCTACAAAACATCTCACGAATTGTATTATTTTGATCACCTTGACTATCGGTTGATTCTTCTGACTGATGCAGAATTCCGAGCACGGATCAATGATCGGTTCGATATCAATGGGAGTGAACCAAGCTGGAGGTTTGTCCTTGAAGACTTAAAAACGGAAGCGTTACTTCATGGACAAGAGACGGCTATCCATCACTTTGCCTGTTACGAGGGCGGCCTGCTCTATGTGTTTAAAGGACAGGACAAAGTCTTTCGTATTAATTCAGAGGGGTGGGCAGAGGTTCCCAATGGGACTGATGGCATCTTGTTTCTCAATCCTGACATGGAACCGGTGAAGTTAGAGGCCGACGAGGACGCATCAGGAGCACTTGACCGTCTTATCCAGATTCCAAATTTTGATGGTTCTGGAAATTTAACTTCAAAGCAAGAATCGCAACTCTATCAACTCTGGGTCTTCAGCCTCTTCTTTGAAAGTCTCCTTCCCACGAAGCCCATACTTCTATTCTTAGGGGTCGCAGGCAGCGGAAAAACAATGGGACTTCGAACGTTGCTTCGAGCTTTTTTTGGTAAAAAAGCGCAGGTTCTCACGTTGAGTAAAGAAAATAAGGATGCCTTTGAGGCGACCGTCACCAGTCACCACCTGGCAGCCTTCGATAATTTGGATGGTGTTATTCCTTGGCTGCCGAATCACCTAGCGACCGCAGCGACCGGGCAGAATATTCCGAAACGGAAGCTCTATACGACCAATGAGTTTGTCTCCTATCCAGTTCGATGCTTTCTGGCGCTCACGTCTCGTGAACCCGATAGCCTCACTCGGGATGATGTGGTGGACCGACTACTAACGTTAAAGGTCGACCGTTTTGGTAAGTTTAAGGCTGAAAACAAATTTTTAACTGAGATTGATGCGGCTCGCTCAACCATTTGGGCCGAGCTCCTCTGGAAGCTTCAACGTATTGTGGCAGCATTACAACATGATGAACTGCATGAAGACAGCGTTCACCGGTTGGCGGATTTCGCCTCTCTGGCCATGAAAATAGGACCGGTCTTAGGAATCTCTTTGGACGAGGTCAAGCAATTATTGGAAGGGATGGCTTCCGAGAAGGCTGACTTTGCCTTGGAACACAATCCGCTGTACCCCATCTTAGTGAGTTGGTTAGAACATGGTGGTATGGGAGAACGAGAGTGGGTTGATTCGAAGAGCCTATTTGACGAAATGCAGGTGGCGTTTGTGGGGTCTGTTTTTCCCTACAAAACTTCCGGTATCGTGAGTGGAAAGTTAAAGAATATGAAAACGGAATTACAGGGTTGGATTGAAGTGGTTGGCCCTGAGAAAATTTCAGGAGGGAATAATAAGTCCTATTGGAAGATTCTCCAAGGTCCGAAACTCGTGATTACTTCAAAGAATGAGGATATCGCCTCGTCATGGTAATCGCCCAGTGGGGCAATCATGCCAGCACCGGATGGATGGTTGCCCTCATCCTGGGGTCGTTCATTAGCTATTAGCGATATTAGCTAATTCTTGAATCTTTCCTCTAACACTTCATTCTTAGATCTATAAATTCATATAAGGAAGTCTATAAGTATTAATAGAAAGGTCTTGGAAAGTTGCTAATGTCTGTAATGGCTAATACACAGAAGCAGAGATACTGGGAATGTTGGATGTTGTGCCAGCATGGATCCGATTCACCTCATACGACTGATTTCGATTGACTACGATCCCCAAGCCAAACCTGCCTATGCGCTCTACTGTAGAAGACAAAAAAGGACATAACATAGTTGGGCCGCGATTACCCCTTGTCATGTTCCAGACCCATAGATAAAGGGGGTACCCGGGTCTCAAATATCCGACCCCACCCCCTCTCGTATAGACCAGCCACCTTGACTAGATAAAGTAAGAATGAAGTTGAGTAATCGACTCAACCCTCCATATCAGGCCGAAAAAAGCGGTGCTCGCATACCTCTTGATGTTGAAAAGGTCATTAGTGACTGAAACAGCTAGCGGGTTATAAGATGAAGAGTTGGTGCCATGATGCCAGCACCGGTAGGCAATTCAAGGAATAGTTAGGTTTTGCGATGCTCACATCCATCACTACCCCCAAGGCCTTATATGGGACCAAAACTACCTGGCATTCAGAAATGAGCATCCATGTCCCTTGGAGTTGGAACATGATGCCAGCATCGATCTGCGGCCATTTTAAGATGGAAGATTGCTGATTATCCGGTGCTCGCACATGTCATAGCTGCTTAATATCTCACAGACGAACTAGGTTGAGGCTCAATAATAAAGAAGAAGTGGTGGGATTGTGTAAGCATCGAGGAGTTAGGAGATATCTTGTTTTGCACCAATATGGTGTTTGGTTTCGGACAGGAGCGGACTCTTAGTAATACCGCACTTTAGTGCCATTTTGGTACTTCATTAATTATAGGGAAAAGGGAGGATGTCCAAATATTATTTCAGTAAGTCTGTTGATTTAGTTTCAAAGCAATTAAATCTAAAAACCTTTTGACTGAGTTTTAAGGCAAAGGCTTAATACCAAAGCACCGATTCAAAAATAGTATTAAGCAACGAGGTCGAATTTTTTTCCCATTAAGAGAAGGCCTGAGAGAGGGTCACTGAGGCGGTCTATCTTGAACGGATAAATTTTTTCAGCTGTGGTGGATAAATAGGTGATTTAGTTAATTTGCTAAAGAGATTTTTTTAGGGATTTTTTATCGATTTATCAAAATCCGCCCACCAATGCATAAATTCCGTTTCTAGTTTTTGATAGGCCTTTATAGTAATTTGGTCTTCGCGATGTTTTTTTAAATCATCTCCTTTAGCTATCTGCCTTTTGTCCCAATGATTCTCGTAATTCTTGCTCGCAGTCCCCAAAAACGTCAATTCATCAAGAGCTGGAACATTAGTTCTTGCATGAAATTTACCAATTAAATAATTTAATATAAATTTAGGAATTTCTATAGTTGTTTCTGTAAGCTTAAATGATGGAAAGCCAATATTTTCCATATGAGAATCAACGGGGGCGCCCCTAGGAGCCAAATAAACAACTCTTTTATTTTCGTCTGACTTTAATATTTTGTAATTTCGAACGTCTCCATAAATATCCTTTATCCTGTCTACCCGGCCAGAGTTTACACTGTTCAAAGCAGAGCCGGGTTGCTTATCACGGTGGTACCATAGAGGCCGTATGGGTTTGTATTGGATAGCCCACATACTAAATTCATACCATAGGAATAAGTGAGTTTTTATAACCCCCACGCCCCCCATTGGATATTTTGATATATTTTTATTAACAAATTCTTTCCAAATTTTCGCAGTGTCTTCGTCTATATCCAGGTGTGTCAATTGGGCTACAAGAACGCCATACTGTAAGTTTAGGGTAACTTGCTGTCGCTTAAACTGTTCGAACGCGTGAGCCGCAATTGTTAAGTATGGCACCATCAGAGCTGCCTGATTTTTCAGAGGTAGGCTTGGGGCCTTGTTAGTGGATGACGGAGTAGCTAGTTTCGATATAGAACCTTTTATAGGGCTTAATTTTTGCTCAATTCTTTGAGTCATTATTTTTTTTGGTAATTCCTTTAAAGCCTTAAAATGGTCCGTCCCAGGTTTTTTAATCTGATCAGCTTGAAGTTGCTTTGAGATTCTATGAACAGCTATATCTATTCTCCTGGCATTGATAAAAGGTTGTATATCATATTTTTCCTTTAATTTTTGCTGATGAGATATCTTGGCCAAGTCGAAATAAGCGAAACGAGATAGAAAAACTGGCTTAATCAGATCTTTTATTCCTAATTCGATGATTTTTCCGGCTATGCCTGTAAAGGCGGCATCAATAACAAATTCAACGATAGAAGTTAAAAAACCAATTGTTGGGGGCTTCTTTGGCTGAGGAATTTTAGCCTGGGTATTAAATTCAGTTTTTGTTGCTGCTACTTGTTCGGCTGCAAGTTTAGCTGTTTCATATATTGTTTCAATAGCTGCCTTTTCGCGTTCTCTGGCATCGTTTATGTCTAGGTTTAATTCGTATTTCTCTGTTTGACTAATAAGTTTTGCCATGCGATTTATCCTTTTTACAACTCTTGGTCAAGAGCGTGTGATTCGCAAAACAGAGCCATTTTTCGTGTTTATCTGTTGCCCTAGATACCGGGTATTCATCCACTGAAATCGTCAGCCTCCAATGGAATTAATTTTAGGTAATTTATCTTTCTGGTCACTCAAGATTAGATGTGATGTGGGCAAGGGAACCAGCCAGGGTGCACTGTAGGGAACGCTTCCCACAGCGTAACGCATGGCATCATTATCTGGCCCGATATACTCTCTATCCAATTCAAACGATTTTTTATCGTCTGAAACAGAAGCGATGGTGAAGGTGCCGCCTGCCACATCGACTTCACGGCCTATGTCGAGTGGTGAGACTTTCCAGGTTTGATCGCCATTGGGGTTTATCACCACGGTGGAACTATTTTGCTCAACGGTTAAGGTGCCGCTTCCGCGGGCCAGTTCTTCATTATTGTATAAAAGCAATTCCAGCCAGAGGTTCTCGAATTCTGTATCAAGGGGATAGCCTTCGCTTTCGTCCGATGTGGAATCTCCGTCTGCAACGGGTTCTTTTTCAGGTACCCGGATACGTTCAATTTCATGCACAGCAGCGTCGGATTCCAGATAGCGGAGGAAATTTTCTTCGTATCCCGGAGTGATAGGGACAATCACTCTTGCTGCTCCGGCTTTCAGGAAATCCAGGTGACGAGGGTCTGAGTCCTCAATATTCTGGCGGGCGAACCAGGAATCCCTTCGGCTCCAGAAATAAGGATAAAGAAGGTAGCTCATATGTCTCCATTCGAATGTTTCTTCAAAAAACTGGATAATTTCCGATTGGTCATCAGCCGCGAGAGAGCTTATTTCGGGGATGCCACCACTATCTTCCACGGCATTGAAGTTAAAACTTTCAACTCGCATGACTTTGATCGCCCATTTCCTGAGCTCTTCCCGTTCTATCTGCCGGTTTTCCTTTTCGGGGCGGCCTTGAGGGGCAAACAATTGCGCGTCTGAAAAATTGCGTTCGCGGACCGCCTGGTTGTAATTACTCATAAGAACCTGGTGCCCCGCTTTGATTTGCTCCCATGTTCGCAGTTGCCAGTTGGTATAGGTTTCATCCATGCGTTGACATTCAATAGTAACTTGAACGTACATGGCTTTATCAAAATGCCCGTGCGCACGTATATTGACGGGAACTTTTAACAGTGGCCACGGATAATCATCGTCAAATTCATTTTCAAAAATTAGCCTTTGTGGATTTTGCGCCCCCTCAGCAAGACCTGTAATAGGCGCACTTACGAGAATTTTAAAAGCCTCCAAAATATTGTTGTTGGTTGCTGCTAAAGCAGCTTCCAAACGTTCAGCTTGAGTAGCTGCGCTTATGAGGTCGCCTTCAGCGGGATATTGTATGTGCCCGGTTATCCCACCGACCGAAGCAGAAAAAAATAGAGTCATATCTTTCTCTGCAGGATCAGGTATTCTAGCCTCAAACTCTACCTGGAGGCTTGCTTCGACAACAGCTTTCGAAGGAAAATAACCTTCGGGAATATCCAACTCTAACGTAAAAGCATCTTCTGCTTTGTCAGCATCAATTTTTTCTTCGGGAATAGAGTTCCAACCCTTTCCGACAGCTGCCATGAGTGGAGGAGGAGGCTCGACTCCATCTACCCCATACAAAGATGCAAGACATTGGTAAGTTGCTGGAGTCACATAGGAGGGACTGATGGCGAAGGGTGCCGGTTTCGGAATATCCTCCGTGGTGTCTAACGTTCGCTGCTCCAGCAAAGAAAGGGCAGGTTCGGGGATGTGAAACTCAACCATGAGCCGGGATCCATAATGGTGCAGTTGCAGCTCTTTAATTTTTTCGACCCAAAGGTAGACCCCACTATGCGAAACTGGGGCATTGTCCCTCCCTTCTTTTGGGCTATTGTCTATTGCATGACGATTTAATTCGCGCATCTGTTTGGTGATGGTTGAGCGGCGTAGCTCCCGTACCGATTCAAATGATTTTTCGACCGCTTTCGATATGATTTCCTTTGCCAGATTGGTAGACGAGCTTTGGGATTCGCTTTTGGAACGCTGTAGGTCGGTGGATAAGGATGTATCGACCTTGGTCACTCCATATCGACCAGATGTGTTCACCCCAGCCGAAACAGAAAAGTCTGTTGCGATTGCTTTTTCCGTTTGGGTCTGTAACTCCTGCCGGTCGGAAGTTTCAAGTTCTGTTTGTGATTCTGTTTCAGTGAGGGTTTCATCTTCCTTAAAAATTTCACTGGTAAAAGTTTCTTCTTTTTCCCGCAAACGTACTTCCCCCGGCATCACATTTTCTATATGCGCAATTTCTGTCGCGTCATAACCTACAAGTTGGTCTCTTACCACAATCAGATCTCCCCATCCCACAGATCGAATGGCAGCACGCTCTTCTCCTAATCCTGTGATATTGGGCTTGGGAAGTGTTTCCCTTTTTTCCTTTTCCCAAACCTGAATATCACTACAAGCTTTGCGAGAGTCGTCCCATAGTACATCTGGAGCCATATCCGCATTTATTTTTGAAAATTTTTTATTTAAGTCCGCATGGGGATTCTCGGATTTAATAATATCCAGCTCTGCTTTTTCCTCTGGGGTCAGGGTCGCATTAAACATGGTGAAATAATTCTCGTTTAACGGCATCGGACGGCTGGATGGGATATTTGTAGCATTTGGACGTGCAGACAGTTCTTTTTTCTTAAAAGCCCAATAGGTTTTCCGTGATTTAACTTGAAGGGATTCCCGAGTTTTAGCTCTGGCTGTAAGCGTCTCAAACTCTTTCTGTCTGTTTTTTATTTGACCATCAAGGGCAGAGGGAGAAGCGGTGCTTACCTTTTTTAGTCGTTCTTTTAATCGCAGGTCAACTTTGTCACGCCTGAATCGGGCTGGCCTCCATTGCCGAGGAAATACCACTCTCGCATCGAGCAATGCTATCAACTCATCGGGCGCATCACTTTTCAATCTAGGATTTCCCAGTTTCGCACAAATAGCCCCCGCACGAAGCAGTTCTATATAGATACTTAATAACTCGGGTGCCCGCTTTGTAAGCTTCAGAGTAATCCAGGAATCCATAACCTCGCCGTATTCATTTTGGAAAATTTTGCTTTTTCCAAATTCGGCAAGAGTCGTGTTTACACTTGTTAGCTCGATAGTGATGGACTTTAAGGTCTCTATTGTCAGAGAACTGCTTTCATTCAGCTTGAGTAAGACCTTGTTTAGAGAAAGTTTATCTAATGCTGGTTTCGTGAGGTGTCTATTTCCTCTAAGGCTTCTAAGGACTTCTTCCGTTGGTTTGGATGGTGAGAATTCAAAATTTGAGAGCTGATTCATTAAAGCGGTTGAGTTCTTTAGAAACTCACTTGGGTCCAGGGTTCGTCCTTTTACAGGACCTCGTAGTGCAACCATTTTAAAAACGTCCCGTTTATCGATGGCCATATCCCCCCCCCTAAATTAGTATGAGTAATTTAAAATAGTTTATTTATTTCTATTGAATATCGAAGAACATCCTTTGAAGGAGAAAGTGATTTTTAATATTCTAGTCTTACTAGCAAAGATGGTTTAAATAATACAAACGAATTATATTTGAGTTGAGTTTCTGCATGTTACTACAGGGTTAATTATTTAGAAAGCAAAATATATTTTTACGGATAAAATTTTGTCCAAAATCGGAGGTATCCGTTCCCTTGACTTTGTTGTTGTGTTCAGGCAGGTCAGGAGGGGACATAGAATATTGGGGCCATTTAAGGTAATCCGGGAAGGAATAACTTTCAACCTACTGATTAATAGCCAAAGAAATCGGAGGTGAAAATTTTATTTCTCATATTTATCGATTAATTTTAATTGTCTACACAATGTCTACATAAACTAATGGCGTTTTTAGAAAATTGGTAACATTCTTAAATAATGAAGCCAGCGGGCGGAATTGAACCGCCGACCTACTGATTACGAATAAGTGTGTAGGAAGTTTAAAAATGATTCTCTTGGTTCATAAATTGGGTTACTGGCCGCTTTAGGTCTAGGCTGTGTGAAAATTCGGAATTTTCTGTATTCAGGGGGTGCCTGACCCCTTGCTCATACAGAGATCGTGGAAGACAGGCGATCCTCGGAGGATAAATTTTTAGATCTAAATTTTATACGGAGTTTTCACACAGCCTCGGCCAGTAGCGGTCATTCCAGCAGGTTTGCGTGAATGACCTACTCCTGCCGATAAAGCTAACCCTGAGGTGCCACCATCGGCCGCCGCTCCGGCCCAATATATGTAGCCTAGAATAATAGCGAATTCTGTGTTCTGATCCTGGTTCCCCAGCCTGGTGTAAGATCGGGAGCACCCCTCAGGTTAGCGATTTGCTGTATAATTAGGCGAAGCATAAAAAATCAATTGCCAGTCAATCATAGGTTTTCAACATGTTTATCAATTTTCCGACGAACAACATTCTTCTTGTGCTAGCCGTGATTGCTGTTCTATTGTCTTTCGCAGCATCTCTGTATGAGAAAATCGCCAAGCAAAAGAAACTCCGTATTCTTGTCGCATTTATATCCGCCGGCGCGATCATTACAGTAGGAACGCTCATTCTGAATAATCTTTACGAAAAGAACCGGAGTCAGATCTCGAACGAGCTTGAAAGCAAGAAACAGGATATGATCGATTCCATAAGTGCGAATGTCTCGAAAAATCTTAATTTGTCTCAACAGTCTCTAACTTTGTTGGAGCATATTAAAGCGAAATTCGCGGAAGTGCCCCTAGGTAGGGTGGCAGTCAAATTGACCTCCCCAGAAATGGACGGGCTTAAGGTATTTGACAAGGCCCATCCATCACAGATTCCCCGCTTTGTGAATTGGCTTGATAGAACCCGCCATGATCAAACTCCGGCAATTGGTTTTACCGTAAACGCGAACAGGACTTACCGGGTCGGTTTAACTCTGGGCTATTTACTCGCCAATCAAACTAATTTCGATCTGATAATGGAAAAGCTAAATGAGCCTGAAGGCTGGAATAAGTTTCCTGATAACGACACGCTGAAGGCCATAGATGAGATCCAGTCAGACTTGAAATATGTGCTCTTCTACGACGGTTCCAAGTCGCGGTTATTGGGATTTGCTGATGCGAACCTTTTTGCCAGAGAACTTCTGGTTCTTAAGAAACAAGGGCGCATGTCAGATATCGAAGAGCTATTAAGAGTGCCAGGGAAAGCAAGCGTAAGCAGTATGAAGGCGTATTTTACATCATTTAGCCCCAGGGTTCTCAGAGGTACGAGCTCGTACGATGTCGCCCAAGAAATGATAAACGAGAAGTTCAACGATGGTGTCTTGCTTCACGATGGAACGCCATGGTTTGTCAGTTTAGCCAATATGATTAAATTGGCGACATAGAGTATTAACGCAAGGTAGAGCTGGGCCACCGCGTGTCGGACAACACACAACCGTTCTTGTTCAATCTTCGATAGGGCGTACCGCGGCTGTTTTCCGCGTTTGTATTCTAATGACTATCACCGGTTCCTCAATGTAGGCTATGATTAGGTTAATCTCCGCCGCATGCCCAGCAGGTCTCGATGGCGATGGCGAACGCCCTCTTCAGGCGCTGTGCTCAGGTTGTAGACACCCGGCGTTCCATGACATTTTTCATGTGCTCGGTGGAACGAACGCTCAGCGGAATGACTGTTTTGCTCTGCCTTTCTGCCATTAAGATGATTTGCCTAAATGTCGCAAATGGGTCCAGACTGTGTAAAAACTTCCCAACCGCATCATTAGCAACGCGATAGGAGGCACCTCAGCCCATCTCCCCTTTCGTTGTTCGTTGAGACAAGCTTTTCCGTTTTGTGTCACCTCGAGCCACCTCATGCTTCGCCG
>JAJDBR010000232.1 GCA_029261275.1 Nitrospirales bacterium | reverse complement strand
TTTCTAGATTGTTATCCTCGACCGGGAATGCGAGATAAGCAAAATTTAGCCCTAATTCCTGAAAAGCGGCATTATGGATGGCCGGAGAGAGAGAGTGGTCGACGGGGTTTCCCAGAAGGCCACATAGTTGGGTTTGTGCTGTGATGGTCATGCTGCTCCTTATTTAGCTTGAAGTGCCATCATGGTGAGCCACCTTTATCACATAAGCGCGTCGGGAAACTCAACTGACGGGGCTTGATACTATTGCTGGTGAGGATGGTGGTTTCGAAATGCAGAAAAAAGTAGAAGTGGAAGGAAACGCAGTGTGAAGAGGGGGAATGTGTATTCCGGAGAGCAGTGATCTACTCCCCGGATCTACACATTCTGACGTCCGGGAAAGCTATCGTGAGGATTTTTTCTTCGGCGCAGCTTTCTTCGCACGAGTTGTTGCTTTTTTTGCTGGTTTCTTTTTAGCCATTTTAGGCATGAGATCACCTCCTTTAAAAAAATGTGTAAGCAATTCTATCCACGTTTATCGGCAGGCATATAAAAATCATGAGTATTTCTCGGAATTTTTTGCCGAGTGGCTCAAAGCGACCCAGCAACAATGCCCGAGTGCGGCAAAAGTTTCCAGGCTCGTGAGAGCCGAATCTGGTTGATAGAGTAGTTTGAAAGACTTAGCTTAGATCGATGTGGACGTGGCAGGCGAGGCTGTTTGAGGAAATCGAATATAGAACGTGGTTCCTGCACCCAAGGTACTGTCGACGGTGATCGTGGCCCCATGGAGTTCCACTAATTGTTTCACGATCGAAAGGCCGAGGCCCAAGCCTTCCGTCCCGATTTCAGGTCTTCGATGCGCCTGATAAAAGGCTTGGAAGAGGTGAGTCCGTGCTTCTTGAGAGATGCCAGGGCCACTGTCAGTGATAGATAAGAGGATATGATTTGGAGGGTCTGGGTGGGCCGAAACTACAATGCGCCCATGTTCTGGAGTAAATTTATGAGCATTATGGATGAGGTTAGTGACTATTTGGTGGAGCCGGTCTGGATCTCCCCAGATCGTCAAATTCTCCCCGGTCGTTTCCACGATCAATTGTTGGTGTTTTGTTTGAGTCAAGGGCATGAATTCTTGAGTGATGTCGTCAAGAAGGTTTGGCAGAGACACAGATTGATGGTCGAGACGAACTGTGCCGGCCTCAATGCGGGAGAGATCTAAGAGGTCCCCAATCATTCGGGTCAAACGATTGGCGTTGGCACTAATTCTGGTGAGATACAGGTGTTGGCGTTCTGCAATGGGTCCTACCATGCCATGCAGCATGTTTTCCGTGAAGCCTTTAATTGATGTGAGTGGAGTACGTAGCTCATGCGAACAATGAGAAAGAAATTGCGATTTCATCCGGTCAAGTTCCTTGAGCCGGGCATTAGCGGTTTCCAGGTCCAGATTGGCCTGTTGTAATTCGCTCGTGCGTCCTTCCACTTTCGCTTCCAACCCAAGATTCAAGGCCTCAATTTCGTCATTATGCCGCCGAACTTTGATCAGACTTTGTTCTTGCTGAAGGTAGGCTTCTCTGAGTTCTTCGTGCTGTTGCTCGGCCGAGGCTAATTGTTCCTGAATAATGGCGCCCCGTTCCTGGAGTTCCTTCCGATCAACCCAGATCTGTCCGGTTAATGGCAAAATGAATAGCGGCAAGAGCGACACCCCTGTATGGCTCCACCATGGATAGTGCGGTGCAAGTGTCATGGTCAGGCCTAACGTGACAAGGCTGAGGGCTGTTCCTGCGAATACCCAGACCCAGAGGGCTGAGGATTGAGGGCTCCACCTAAAGGTCCATTCGCAATAGGGAGCCCCCTCTGCGATACAACAGGTATCTTGGATAGTGGCCGGCTGTTGACCAAACATGCCCGCAGGGACCTGAGCGATGGTGGCTTTTGTCGTATGGCAGACTCGTTCTGCACATCCCCTGAGATAAGGGCCAAATTGTGCTAAGGCCGATTCCGAAAATTGCATGCGCATGACGGCATGCCCGTTGGTCACGGAAACGACTTCAGGTTTGAGCGAGCCTTTGGTAAATTTCTCGACGAAATAAGGAAACAAACGATAAATTTGGACAATGGAAAAAGGACGGCCGAGGATCTGCACAATTGGGGACAAAAATTTCTCCCGTCCCATATTAAAATGATAGTCAGGCTGTTCGGAGAGTTGAATCGAAAATTCTGCCAAGAACATCACAAATTCATACGAATAGCTATTCCAGGGATTTTTTAGAAAATCCACCGTCACATGATAAGTCCGGTCGGGGATACGCTCATTCAGGAGGATTATGAGCTTATCCAAAGCGGCTGGAGCGGCCTCGACTCCGTGTTGCCGAGTGACAAGGGTTTCCAAATATTCTAAGTTGGCACGGACGGTGATGCCACTGACATCTTGAATGGTGTGACCCTTGGAATCGCGGCCGAAGGGGCGGAATTCCATAAAAGGGCGCTCTAAGATTCGATGAGTGGGAGGTAGGAGTTGGGGCATGACAGGGCCTCGTTCCAGGCACTGTACTCTAAAAACCTCAAATGGTGAAGAAGGCTCGGGGTTTTGGGGATAAGGAAATTAATACACAGCCTTCAAAGATATGGCACCGACATGGAAAATGGTATCCCACTCTCCATTAAGTAGCGGTTGCTGGTTGTTGTTCACACCACGGGCTTGGTACATCACCGCTTGATAGGCCAAATCCACCCCGATGGATTTCATTCCCAGGCCGGTGCACGGAATAAGTCCAAGAAATGCTCCTTTTCCATGACAATTAAATCCTATACCCCCTGAGACGGCATTAAATTCGCTATCAGGGTTGGCTGGATCTAATGTGTTACTTGGTACTGGGGTTTGTGATCTGACGTAACCGCCTCGTAGAGAGATATCCCAGTCTTGGAGGCCGGGGGGGGAGAATTGCGTGTATTCGGTTCCCACCATCACGATCCAGGCATCTCCATAATTGCGGCGCTGAGGAATAGTGGCTCCGTTAGAAAGCTGAAGGTTGAGATCCTCAAAGTCTGACCAATCGGCATATTCCACATCGACTTCGATCTTCCATTCTGCCGCCCTGTTCCTCATGGGCCAGCCAGCGATGGCCCATGTATATACATTAGGAAGCTCTAGGGTCGTCCTTGAGGTGGCGACCTTTGTGCCTCCCACGATAAAGTCCCCTTTGAGATCAAGATCAGCTCCATGTCGGTAGACAAACCCGAGATTGATAAGGGGTTGGTTCTCTTGATTTCTAAGAGGAGTCCAGAGGAGACTGGCATTAAATCCTATGGCGGTATCTTTCCCATTGGCTTCCAAACTGGTGCCGGCTGGAATGCCAAATGGATTCCCAGGCGCTGCATTTTGCTGAGTTTCTGCATGACCTTCCCCTACTAAACTCGTGAAGGTATAAATATCCAGCCCCCCTCCGATAGATATATATTGGTTGACTTTGTAGGCAAGTGTGGGCTTGAGGTTGATCAGGGGAAGAGCTGCGCTCTTGGTAATTGGGGAAATGGCACTATTATC
>JAJDBR010000231.1 GCA_029261275.1 Nitrospirales bacterium | reverse complement strand
TTTTACGAGTACTTCCGATGGCCTCAGGTAATCCCTTTCAATCACACTTTTATACGGTCTATCGAGGCCTCTTGGTGTTCCTTGTTCAACGACCCTGGCTCACCATTGGCGTCATCGTGGTGTTGTTTGGAGGAGCCTTATATGGATTTGGCAAATTGCCCGTGTATTTCTTCCCAGCCAATGACAAACCTACGTTCACAGCCAAATTGGAATTCCCTAATGGGACACCCATTGAAAAGACCGATACCATGGTGACCCACCTTGAACGCTTTATCCAAACCAACTTGAAGACCAATCAGAGTCGTGACGATGGCATTGTGAGTTGGAGTAGCTTTATAGGAGAAAGTGCGCCTCGTTTTGATTTGCCCTTTTCACCAGTTCAGGCCAGCCCCAACTTAGCCTATCTCTTGGTGAACACCACCTCGCGAGAAATTTTCTCTGAGATGATTCCCCAACTGGAAACCTTTTGCCTCGAAAATTTCCCCGATCTCAAGGCGACCATTCGTCCCTTGGAAAGCGGCCCTCCAACGTATCCACCCGTGGCGGTCAGGGTGACCGGACGAAACACCGATGTCCTCTTTCATATTATGGAAGAAATCAAAACGAAACTCCGATCGATACCAGGCACCAAACTCGTTGACGATGATTGGGGAGCCCGTTCAAAGAAACTCATGGTAAAGATCAATCAACCTCGCGCGCTCCGTGCCGGAGTCACTAGCCAGGACATTGCCATTTCCCTACAAACGTATCTCACCGGATTAGATATCACCCAATACCGGGAAGATGATGAACTCATCCCTGTGATTCTTCGATCCGTCGGCGCCGAGCGACAGGATATGAGCAAACTCGAAAGCATCAATGTCTATACTCAGTCATCGGGTCAATCGGTTCCCCTTAGGCAAGTCGCGGATTTAGAGGTCGTGTGGGAACCAGCACAAATCCATCGGCGCGATCGACTCCGCACCATTACTGTCGAAGCCGGCCTCCAAGCTGGCACAACTGCCATGGAGGTCAACAATCTTCTAGAGCCATGGCTCAAGAAACAGGAAGAGGGTTGGGGTCTTGGGTATTTCTGGGAGTTTGGAGGAGAAGCGGAAACTTCAGGAAAAGGCAATGCGTCTATCGGAGCAAAACTTCCCATCGCTGGGCTCATGATCCTCTTCCTATTGGTCGCCCAATTTAATTCCCTCCGCAAGCCACTCATTATTTTGTTGACCATTCCGTTAGGATTAATTGGGGTGGTCATCGGCCTTCACCTTACCCAACTTTATTTCGGGTTCATGCCCATGCTGGGTGTGCTCTCGTTGGCAGGCATCATCATTAACAATGCGATTGTCTTGATAGACCGAATCAATATTGAAGCCACGGAGAATGGTGGAGATCTCGCGAGCGCGATTATTATGTCCGCACAACACCGCCTCCGTCCCATTCTTCTGACCACCATTACGACGATCGGCGGACTCATCCCTCTCTATACTGGCGGAGGTCCGATGTGGGAACCCATGGCCATTGCCATCATGTTTGGATTACTCTTTGCCACCGTGCTCACCTTGGGAGTCGTACCCGTTCTTTACACCGCCTTTTTCCGGGTCAGTTTTAAAAATTTCCAGTATTCATGCAAACCGCTTCCTCCTGTCGGTTCAAATACCTAACTGAAGCAACTCAAGGCTGTACGCCTTCCTTATCCGCCAAGTTTCCGAAAGTACGTGAAACGATTTCAGTAAAGAGCTGACTCTAGTTAGCGGATTTTCTTGAGCTGTACTCCCGAAAAATAGTGGGCTAGTGGATGAGGTCAAGACGGTCGCGAGGCCTGATATGCACGACTACCTTGAAAACTTGTATAATGCGAAACGTCGACAATCGTTTGTCGAATATTTGAGTCTGGCAGTCTATCCCCGAAATTGTGGACACATCTGGGTAGGCTTTGTGAAAGAAGCATGCAGCCCACCTGAGGAGGCAATGATGAATCTCGTTAAAAAGATTTTGGCTATTGTGGCCTGTGCGGTTGGATTTCTTTCTGGTCCTGCTCTCGCTCAGGACAAACCAAACATCGTCTTAATATTCATGGACAACTTCGGTTGGGGAGAGCCCGGATTCAATGGTGGAGGGATCATTCGGGGAGCGGCAACGCCAAGACTTGATCAATTAGCGAAAGAAGGCCTACGCCTGACAAATTTCAATATAGAGGTTCAGTGTACGCCTTCCCGCTCCGCGTTGATGACCGGGCGCTATGCCATTAGAAGTGGCAATGCCGCCGTACCATTGGGGGAGGGCGTCTATGGGCTCGTACAATGGGAAGTCACCATGGCTGAAATGCTCTCTGCTGCTGGCTATCGTACTGGCATGTATGGAAAGTGGCACCTGGGCCGCACCAAAGGCCGCTTTCCAACCGATCAAGGTTTTGATGAGTGGTACGGAATACCCAACACTACCGATGAATCAGCCTGGACCCAACTGGAGGCCTTTAAGAAGTCGGGCATTGGCGATTCATACGTTTTTGAAGGAAAAAAAGGCACGGACCCCAAAAAGGTCCGCGTCTATGATCTGGAATATCGCGCCTTAATTGACGGGGATCTAACTGATAAAGCTATCGACTTCATGCGCAGACAGGCGAAATCCAAACAGCCGTTTTTCGCCTACATTCCTTATACCGCCACCCATTTTCCCACATTGCCCCATCCCGACTTTAAAGGAAAGACAGGGAACGGCAAGTGGGCTGATCTCCTCCATCAAATTGATACGTACGTTGGTCGACTGATTGATGAAACCGAAAAACTCGGTATACGTGATAACACGATTATTATCTTTACCGCCGACAATGGACCGGAGGCATTGCCTTCAGGACAATCACATCTATCTGTTGAAGGTGTGTACGGTGGATCTGCTGGTCCATGGCGAGGCACATTGTTTACTGGCTTTGAGGGTGCCTTGCGCGTTCCCTTCGCCATGCGCTGGCCAGAAAAAATTGCGGCTGGAAAATACACTGGGCGCCAATCCCTATCAGTTTGGCATGATCGGTTCCACTGACAGTCATACCGGGCTGACGACGCCAGAAGAAGACAACTTTATCGGCAAACATTCCGGCGGGGAGCCCAACAAGGATCGTTACAAACATCCTATTGCCAAAATGGGAGATGTCGAATACAAAGGTTACTCCATGGTGGCATCGGGTTGGGCTGCGGTATGGGCTCAAGAAAATACCCGGGAGTCTATTTTTGATGCGATGCAACGCAAGGAAACCTATGCCACCACTGGTAGCCGTATGATCGTACTGTTCTTTGGTGGATGGGAGTTTGACAGCAACGATGCCAACAACCGACTGCCCGCTAAGGTCGGGTATGCCAAGGGAATGCCGATGGGAGGCACCTTGACTGCGGCTCCCAAGGGAAAGAACGCACCGACCTTCCTCGTTGCGGCATTGAAGGACCCCATCGGGGGCAACCTGGATCGGCTTCAGATTGTGAAAGGCTGGTTGGATGCCAAAGGGGAGTTACAGGAAAAGGTGTATGACGTCGCCTGGTCCGATGATCGCCAACCGAATGCGCAAGGCAAGATCCCCTCTGTTGGGAATACCGTGGATGTGGCCAACGCCACATGGACCAATACGATCGGTGCGACGGAGTTAATTACCGTGTGGAAAGATCCCGACTTCGATGCCAGTGAGAATGCCGTGTATTATGCGCGAGTGATTGAGATTCCCACACCGCGCTGGACCGCATTCGATGCCAAATATTTTAAAGTGAAGATGCCGAAGGAAGTTCCCATGATCACGACGGAACGCGCTTATACCTCACCCATTTGGTATACACCCAAAAAGGGTTGAGGGAGCATTGGAGATTTAAACCGCCTTTCAGTGCGACCAGTTATCTGATTGATCATTCGCACTCTCGATGACAAGGGTAGTCATAAACCAAGGACAATCTGACCCAATGCCAAATTCGTTGGTTGTTGCAGGGTTAGTTGCGTGGAGCTGGGCTATCGCATCCTTTTTCGTCTCCCCGGAATCTTTGCCTGCCCAAGCGGGACGCCTATTTTTTTGGATTATGGTGATGAGTCATTCCATCGAATTCATCGTATGTTATGGAATGCTGAAACGGGCACCGGGATCCTTAAGGGAACATTTTGGAAAGACCTTTTTTGTGGGGTTCTTTCATATTTTGCAGGTTTGGCAAGGCACGAAAAACTCACACTCAACGACATAGTTGCTTGCTTTTGCCCAAACATTTACTATGTTTTTTCTAAAGTACGCCGTTTTCCTACATTTCTAAGAATAAGGAGAAGCACCATGAAGTTGCTCCGTCTTGTGTGTGTTGGGCTGCTCGCCCTATTTGTTGTCCCAAACTTTGCAGAGGCAGCAAAGAAACCCAATATCGTGGTGATATGGGGCGATGACATCGGCTGGTTCAACATTAGCGCCTACAACAATGGCATGATGGGCTATAAGACGCCCAACATCGACAGCATCGCAAAAGAAGGTGCGTTGTTTACCGATTGGTACGGCGAGCAGAGCTGCACCGCTGGCCGGTCAGCTTTTATCACGGGGCAAAGTGGCTTCCGCACCGGCAACCTTAAGGTCGGTCTGCCTGGCGCCAAGGAAGGCTTACAGGCACGTGACGTGACGCTTGCCGAGTTACTCAAGGCACAGGGGTACATGACCGCCCAGTTCGGAAAAAACCACTTGGGTGATGCCGACTCAACCCTCCCGACTGCACATGGCTTTGACGAGTTCTTTGGCTCGCTCTACCACCTGAATGCCGAGCAAGAGCCGGAGAATCCCGACTACTTCAAGGATCCAGCCTTGAAGAAAAAATACGGCACCCGTGGCGTCATCCACTCCTTCGCAGATGGCCGAATCGAGAGCACTGGCCCGCTAACCATTAAGCGCATGGAAACCATCGACGAGGAAGTCACCAATGCTTCTCTCGACTATCTGGAAAGAGCGAAAAAAGCTGATAAGCCGTTTTTCCTTTGGTGGAACTCCACGCGGATGCACATCTTCACCCACCTGAAGAAGGAATCAGAGGGTAAGACCGGCCTGGGTGTCTACCCCGATGGCATGGTCGAACATGACGGCCATGTCGGCCAAATCCTCGACAAGCTCAAGGAGCTCGGTCTGGATGAAAACACCATCGTCATGTATTCCACTGACAACGGGGCGGAAAAATTTTCGTGGCCTGATGGTGGCACTTCTCCGTTCCGTGGGGAGAAGAATGAAAACTGGGAAGGCGGCTATCGCGTACCCACCGTGATCAAGTGGCCTGGCACCATTAAGCCCGGCACGGTCAACAACGATATTTTCTCGCACATGGACATGATCCCTACCTTAATGGCAGCCGTAGGCGTACCGGACGTCAAAGAACAACTCCTGAAAGGTATGAAGGTTGGCAACAAAACCTTCAAAGTGCATCTGGACGGCTACAACGTTACCGATGCGCTCGCCGGCAAAGGGCCAAGCCCGCGCCACGAGTTCTTCTACTGGAATGACGACGGCTCATTAGTGGCACTGCGTTACGATAAATGGAAGGTTGTCTTTCAGGAACAGCGTTCGCATGGTTTCGATGTCTGGGAGGAACCGTTTGTGCCACTTCGCTTGCCAAAGCTTTTCAATCTTCGGACCGACCCATTCGAAGAGGCGGACCATATCGCGATGAACTATGGCCAATGGCGGATTGACCGAATATTTTTGCTCGTGCCAGCACAAGAATACGTCGCAAAATTCTTGGCCACATTCAAAGAATTCCCACCAAGTCAGAAAGTCGGCAGTTTCTCACTCGACAATGTGTTGGACAAGTTGAGTTCCGCACAGACCGGAGGCAGGTGACCTCGCGAAGACGATAAACGGAAACTCACTCATGGGCCGCATCCGTGACAAACGGATGCGGCCCTCCTTGTCATGACCTACGGGTTTGCATGAGAAACGCAAAATGAACACACACGAAGCCTTTCAACAGATAGCCGCAGCCATGAACGCCGCGATCATCGGTCAGGAAAACGTAGTCCAGCACCTGCTTGTCGCATTCCTCGCCGATGGCCACGTCCTCATGGAAGGTCTTCCAGGCGTCGCGAAGACACGCTCGATCAAGACGCTTGGGAAACTCGTCGAGAGTGAATTCCGTCGCGTGCAGTTCACCCCGGACCTGTTACCAAGTGATGTCACCGGTTCCGAAATCTATCGTGAACAGAATGGGACCTTCGAGTTCCAGCCCGGGCCTATTTTCGGCAATCTTGTTCTGGCCGACGAAATCAACCGCGCCCCTGCCAAGGTGCAGGCCGCTTTGCTTGAGGCGATGGAGGAACGGCAGGTCACCGTCTCCGGCCAGACTCACAAACTTCCACCACTTTTTCTTGTCCTTGCCACGCAAAACCCCATCGAGCAGGAGGGCACCTATCCTTTGCCAGAGGCGCAGATGGACCGCTTCCTTCTTTACGTCAATGTGCCCTATCCACCAGCAGAAAACGAAGCCGCGATCATACGGCTCGTCCGAGGCGAAAAATCCGGCAATGATACCGCATTGCCAGCAAAGTTCGCGCAAGACGTCATCTTTGCGGCACGTAAAGAAGTTGATGCGATTCATGTTGCCGAATCTGCTGAGCGTTATATCGTTGACCTCGTTATTGGTACACGTGAACCAAAACGCCACGGTGGCGACCTCGCAAAATGGATCCGCCTTGGAGCCAGCCCGCGTGGGAGCCTTGCGATGGATGCTGCCGCTCGGGCCCATGCTTGGCTTAACGGGCAGGATTTTGTGTCACCCGACAATATTCGAGCTATTGCCCCCGCCTGTCTCGCACACCGCATTCATCTCAGTTACGAAGCCGAAGCCGCCGGGAAGACGCGAACCGAGGTGATTGAGCTTCTCCTTAATACCGTCGCGTCAATTTGAGCATGGCGTATGGGCGAACACGTCACTATTTCTCTCGAGGAGTTGATCCAGCTCAAGGCGGACGCCCGAGGATTTAGTTTTCTACCTCGTCAGCCGGTGCATTCGCTGCTGGCGGGTCGGCATACCTCGCGCCTTCGCGGCCGGGGGCTGGCCTTCGAAGAACTCCGACACTACGCTTCTGGCGACGACATACGAACCATTGATTGGAAAGCCACCGCCCGTCTCCGCTCTCCCCAGGTGAGGGTCTATAACGAAGAGCGCGAACGACCGGTGTTACTCGTGGTGGATCAGCGGACGTCAATGTTCTTTGGCAGTCGCCGCGCAATGAAGTCGGTCGTGGCGGCGGAAATCGCCTCACTTGCTGCATGGCGCACCCTACATGCTGGCGACCGCGTGGGCGGTATCGTGTTCAACGAGAACGAACTCATCGAACTCCGACCACACAGGAGCCAAACTCGTGTATTGCGGCTGCTCTACGAAGTGGTGCGATTGAACCATGCACTTGCCTCTTCACAACCTGCAACAGGCGAAGTAACGCTCAATCAAGCCGCTGAAGCGGCGTCGCGGATGGCCAAACATGATCATCTCGTGGTGTTGATCAGCGATCTCGACGGCGCGGATGCTGAGACCAAACGTCTCGCCACCCAACTCGCCACCCACAATGATGTGCTGGTCGTCGGGATTTATGATCCGCTGGGTGCCTCGCTCCAGGGCCGACCGGGAATGATGGCGGCCGATCGTAAGGGTACTCAGGAGGTCCCATCGGGGGACGCCTTTGCGAAGTCCTTTCAACAGGCATTCGCCCGACGTTTGGACGAGTGGACGGAAATCTTCCGAGCCTTGCGAGTACCAGTCCTGCCCATTTCGACGGCTGAACCGGTTCCCGACCAACTCCGTACCCTCTTCGGACTGAAACTTGATCCGCAATGATAGAACAAAACAATTCAACAAAAGCACGCACGGCACGCAAAGAGGTTGGGCTGTGGTGGCTAGACACAACGGCGACACAACTCTTCCAACTGCGAGGACATATTCAAAAACAGCGTAAGGCTTTGCTTTCCGTCGCACTCAAAAAAAACCGTCATCGCTGCACCGCACCTTTGCCGTCGTAACGGATTTCTATAAAAATGAACGACTCTGCCACCAGTCTCGATCGCCTGCATGATCTCGTGCTCCCACCTACCGTGCCATGGTGGCCACTGGCGACCGGCTGGTATGTCGTCATAGGCCTCGTCCTCGTCCTCCTTCTTTTCCTTGCCTATCGAACCTGGAAATCATGGAAGGCCAACGCCTATCGCCGTGCAGCATTGCGTCAACTGGCAAAGGCCAAGGATGCCATTGAAATCGCCGAACTGTTGCGCTGCACCGCACTTGTCAACGCTCCGCGTCAGATGATTGCAGAGAGGACCGACATGGCTTGGACTGATTGGCTTAATACGCAATGTCCCGAAGCCATGCCTGACGCCGTACGCACTCAACTCACTGCCGGAGTCTATGGTCGACGTACTGAGGAATCGGACGTTCGCGTGCTTCGTGAATACGCCGCCCGCTGGATTAAAGGCCACCACCAACCTCTGGTTCCTGAGCACCCTTCACCATGCTGACCTTCGCCCATCTTTGGATGTTTGCCTTACTGCCACTGCCGTGGTTGTTACGCGCGATCCTACCGCCGCGTCGAACCGCTGTGGTAGCAGTTCGGGTGCCGTTTGGCGATCGACTCCGGGCGGCGGTGGCAGAAAGCCCCTCTGCATTAACGGTTGTGCGTCAGATCTGGCGTTATCTCGTTCCCGCGCTGGTCTGGGTTCTGTTGCTCACCGCACTGGCTCGTCCGCAATGGCTTGATCCGCCCATCACAAAGGAACTGCCAACCCGTGATCTTCTGTTACTCGTGGATCTCTCCGGCTCTATGCAACAAGAAGATTTCACCAACGCGGCTGGAGCAAAGGTGGACCGTCTTGCCGCCGTGAAAGAGGTCCTTGGGGACTTTCTAGAACGACGCAAAGGCGACCGAGTTGGGCTCGGGGTCTTTGGCGACGCACCGTTTTTGCAGGCGCCGTTTTCCACTGACCTGAACCTCGTACGTCAGCTGCTTGATCAAACTGCCATTGGCATGGCCGGACCGCGCACGGCGTTTGGCGACGCGATTGGGCTGGGTGTCTCACTTTTTGAACAAAGTGATGCCCCAGCCAAAACTATTATTATCCTAACGGATGGCAATGACACCAAGAGCCAGGTTCCCCCGGTCGAAGCCGCCCGTATCGCCAAACAGCGAGACATCCGCATTCATACAATAGCCATCGGTGATCCCGCGACGGTGGGCGAGGAAAAGCTCGATGAAGCCACTCTGCGCGAAGTGGCAAAGACAGCAGGCGGATCCTATTTCTTCGCCGCCAACCGACAAAGTCTTGCGGGTATCTACGATGAATTGGACAAGATTGAAACCCGGGAGGTGAAGGTGATCAGTCATCGTCCCCGTCGGGATTTGTTTTTCTGGCCGCTGCTCGCGGCATTGTTGTTGTCGCTCGGTGAAAAGGCGTGGGGCATTCTCGGAAAATCACGAGCTGTGACTCCGTTAACAACTCCTAAGCGTGTCCGAGTGCATCCGCTTACAGGAAAACTGGAGGTGGAGGCATGATACTCTCCCCCCAATCGTCCTCCTCCCTCGTCCTCGAAACAATTGGCAAGACGAATCAAGAAAGATCCAAGCGTCAATCATTCTATGTATAATGCTCTCGCAAATTTCCATTTCATTCGGCCGTTAGCGTTGCTCCTGATCCCAGTCGTAATTGGTTTGTGGTGGCTGTGGCAGCGGCGCTCCGATCCACTGCGCTGTTGGCAGGAACAGATCACGCCCGAACTATTGAACGCGCTCACCGTGGGACGAGAAACCATGAAGCGCGGCCCAGTTACCTGGATCCTCACAGCCTGGCTACTGACCGTCATGGCGATCGCGGGCCCAACGTGGAAACTGGAGCCCAGCCCATTCGCCGATGACGCCACGCCACTCATGATTGTACTCAAGTCTGACGTCAGCATGGAGATACCCGACCCGGCACCATCTCGACTTGAACGTGCGCATTTGAAGATCACGGACCTGGCCGAAGCCCGCAAGGGCCAACCGCTCGGTCTCATTGCCTACGCCGGCTCCACTCATCTTGTCTTGCCACCAACACGTGATACGGCAATCGTCGCCCAAATGGCTACCGAAATCAGCCCCGCCATTATGCCAGAACCTGGTGATCGTCTTGATCTCGCCTTACGAGAAGCGGCCCGTGTCCTTAGCGAGGGCAAGCAGGGCGGCAGCATTGTCGTACTGACGGATTCCGTAGACACCGACCCCACCGTGCTACAGACTCTGCAAAAAGAGGTGTCCTATCCCGTGCAATTCCTTGCGATCAATGCTCCGGATTCTTCACAGAACGATTCTCTCCTCGCTGCTGCAGCCACGCTCAATGCGACGGTCGAACCATTCAGTCTTGAGGACGACGATATCACCGCCATTGTACGCCGCGCAGCCAACACACCGGTGGCCAAGCTTGGCGCGCAGGACGGACAATGGCATGAAGCAGGGTATTGGATTGTGCCGTTTGTAGGAATGGTACTGTTGTGGTTGTTCCGCCGCGAGCAAAGCAAAAAGGGAGCCGCATGAGCCTCAAACAGACAATGACCATTGAGCCTGGGTCCTTCACATTCTCGTGCTGGGCTCTCTCCCTCAATCGGGCATCGCCACGAGGATGATGAAACCAGGATATACAAGATGAGAACATTGGCTATCATTGCCGCGATAACCTGGGCCGGACTGTGGTTCACGCCAGATCAACAAGGCCAGCGGCATTTCCAGAACGATGAATTTTTAAAGGCAGCGCAGGTGTTTCATGATCCAATGTGGCAGGGCACTGCGAGGTATCGCGCCGGGGAATTTGAGAAAGCCGCACAATCTTTCGCTCGACGCGACACTGCCGATGCCCATTTCAATCAAGGCAATGCTTGGCTGATGCGTGGCGAATACAAAACGGCCATTGCTTGGTACGACCGGGCACTGAAACAACGTCCTGACTGGAAAGAGGCCGCCGACAATCGCGCCCTTGCCGAGGCTCGCGCCAAAATGGTGAAGCGGACAGGCGGCGATATGGGTGATCAAAAGATTGGTGCTGATAAAATCGTCTTCAATAAAACAACACCCAATGAAGGTCAAGATACCGAAGTCGAAGGTGGTGGCGCGCTCACTGACCAAGAAATCCAGGCGCTCTGGTTGCGACGCGTACAGACACGCCCTGCCGATTTCCTCAAGGCGAAGTTTTTCTACCAACTGACGCAGGAAGCAGAGGGTGGGAAATGACGGCAAGAATCCGTCCCTCCCGGAGCAATGTCGCCAGTGCGACCGGCTCACGCAGTCAAAAATCTTCAACCTTTTGCAAGACGAACGTACTTCGATTTGGTTCAATGCTGCCCATCGTTTCTCTTCTGTGGTCTTCCCTCGTGTGTGCCGAAGTTGCACCAGTGACAGCCTTCGCCACGGAAGCAAAATCCTGGGTCGGCCAACGGCTGCCGTTTTATATCGAATTGCACGCCCCTGGCTTATTTGCCGGCACAGCCAGCTTTGACCTGCCACAGCTTCCAGGTACGTTGCTGGTCAAGATTGGTGAACCGGTGGTCAGTTCGCAACAACTCGAAGACGAAACCTGGTTTGTGCAAACGCACGAGTTCGCGCTGTTCTCGCAAAAGCCAGGCATGCTCGAGGTACCCCCCATCAACGTACGGTTCGCCAGACGCGAAGGCTTCACTGGACCAGCCATCGACGTGCAGGCCAAATCTCCCAGCTTAACGGTTGAAATCCAACGCCCGCCCGGCAGCGAAAAAATCGGTTTTCTGATTACCACAGAATCGCTTGATGTCACTGAGACCTGGGAACCGACGCCTGGTCCGGCCGACGTTGGCGCAATCTTCAAACGCACGATCGTACAGCGCGCACAACAACTACCAGGAATGGCACTGGCGCCCGCGCCTGTGATTTCACCCGAGGGCATCCGCTCGTACATCGGCAACACGACGACCAACGACAAACTGGCACGCGGTGAATTTCTTGGTGAGCGCCGCGAGAGCATCACCTATTTAGTGCAGAAGTCCGGAACCCTAGAACTCCCCGCGATCAACTATGTCTGGTGGAATCCGAAGACAGAAGCACTTCAGTCGAAAACACTCCCCGCCGTGACCTTCCAGGTTACTCCCCCTCCCGCTACGGTTACCAAAACCCCCATAGTTACCCGCGATGTCTGGCCATGGATGCTGACTGCTACGTTGTTTCTCGGCCTGAGCCTCTGGCAATGGCGACGCGTTGTGACATGGGGGAGGCAAAACTGGAATGAGCTGAATCCTCCCGACCGCATCGCAGGGCGGCAATTGCTTCGCGCTTGCCGAAATCACGATGCCACTGCTGCCCAAACTGCGTGGGGTGGGTGGCGAAATACTCAGGATGCCACGTTCCAACCAGCTCCAGAATTCGATGCCGCCATTATTGCACTGCAACGTCATCTTTTCGGCCCGTCACCTGCTGCATCATGGAAGGGAGAGGAGCTCGCCCGTGCTTTCAAAGCACATCTGACCACTGCAACAACGCGCACTTGTGAGGAATCGACATCCATCTTGCCTTTGCTGAATCCTTAAAGCTGAAATACTGAAGGTCGCATGTTCAAAAAAGTTCAGGCAACTTCAGCGGCCCGTTCGTCGCCCCCCCAGAAGTCCATCGAATTACGCAGCATTGTATGGCCTGCGCTCTTACTGATTATCTCCGGCACCGCAGCACTGATTTACCAGATACTTTGGATCAAACAGCTGACGTTAATCGTCGGGGTTGACGTCTATGCGGTCACCACGGGTGTCAGCGCCTTCTTTACCGGACTCGCGGCAGGTGGGTTGGTACTCGGACGTTGGGTGGATCGAGTCCAGCGCCCATTGCGCCTGTATGCGGCGCTGGAAATAGGGGTGGCTCTCGTTGGTATCCTGATAACCATCGCCCTCTCTCATGCGGCGGCCATTTTCGTAAACCTAGAAGAGCAGAGCAATGTCCTCGCTTGGGGGCTTGTATTTTTGATGGTTGGCATAGGGCCGTTTCTCATGGGGGGCACCTTACCGGCTATGGTTCGCGCTCTTCGGCTGACAGCAGATCGTATCGGCACCGGTGGCGGGTGGATGTATGCCGCCAACACAGGCGGTGCGATCCTGGGGACACTGGTCTCCTCGTTCTTGCTCATCCCGTCACTCGGCATTCGAGGCTCCGCTCTGTTTGCTGGTGGCATGGGCATGCTTGCCGCTGTCGGCGGCTTCTGGCTTGATCGTTCTGCGCCAAGTCAAACCAAAACCGCACCCCAATCGAAACTTGCCCCGTTGGCAAAAACCGCCACAGTCGCCATTCTTTTATATGCTGTTGCCGGTGGGTTGGCACTTGGATATGAAGTGATCTGGTCCCAATCGATCGTGCAGTTCATGAGCACTCGCAGTTACGCCTTTTCCGTCATGTTGGCGACCTATCTCACAGGCTTGGCACTAGGTGCGGCCCTATTCGCTCGTTGGGCCGACCGTCTTCGCGATCCCTGGGGCATGTTTGGCCTGTTGATTGCTGCAGCAGGAATGGTGGCATTGCTTGAGATATCCCTGCTTGGGCCATGGCTACCCACATTGCAGGCCATGGTCGATCAAACAGCCTACGCATTGACGGAAAACCGGCTGATCGGAATGTGCTCTCGATTTGCTATTGCGGCACTCTATATCGTCTTTCTTCCCACGCTGCTGCTCGGTGCCGCATTTCCTGCGGCATTGAAATTGATCGTTGATTCTGCGCATGTCGGGCGCGATATCGGGAAGGTGGTTGCGCTGAACACATTCGGTGGAATCATCGGCACGGTGATGACTGGATTTGTGTTAGTGCCACGATTTGGTCTGGTTAAGACTCTGGCCATTCTCGCCGTTCTGGCTGCATTCCTTGGGTTATTTGCGACGATGCGTGGCGCGGCTGGTGTTCCCTTTGCACGTTGGGGCGCAATCGTCATCGCCACAATAACGGTGGGCGCGACCCTGCTGACGCCGGCTGACCGGTTGGCCGACTTACTGACCAGCACGCGAGGAGGCGGGACGGTGAAATTCTACAAAGAAGGGAAGGGCGTGACGGTTGCCGTTCTCGAACAGTTGGCAGGGCATAAACAATTTCGTCGTTTGTTTATCCAGGGGGTATCCAACACGGGGGATACCCTGCCTTCTTTGCGTTATATGCGCCTTCAGGCCCTACTACCGCTCATCATTCATAACGACAACCCTAAATCGGCGTTGGTCATAGGACTTGGCACTGGAATCACATCTGGGGCTTTGCTGCGTTTCCCGGGGCTTGAGCAACGCGTGGTCGCTGAACTCTTGCCGGAAGTTGCACAGGCCACTTCGTATTTTCAGGGAAATTTCGGCGCAACAACGGATCCCAAGCTAGACATCCGTTTGCGCGATGGTCGGCGCGAGCTGTTAAGCAGTCAGGAACTCTATGACCTGATCACACTGGAACCACCGCCACCGTCCGCCGCTGGTGTCGTGAACTTGTATTCAACCGACTTTTACGAATTGGCAAAAGCGCGACTGCGATCGCACGGCATAGTTGCTCAGTGGTTACCACTGCCAACCCAGAATGACGAAGACACCCAATCTCTCGTGCGCAGTTTTCTGGACGTCTATCCACATGCCTCCCTCTGGACAACCGAACTTCATGAAATGCTCCTCGTCGGGTCGCTTGAGCCTGTCACTCTTGATGTGCCACGAATCAAAAAACGATTCAACCAGCCGGAGCTCGCTTCCGCCTTGCGCGACGTCGGCATTTCTTCAGCAGCAGCCTTACTGGCCACTTGGGTGACAGGCCGGGCCGGCTTGGAAACCTATGCCAGCGACGCGCGCCCGGTGACCGATGATCAACCAAGAATTGAATATGCCGACTGGGTTCGCCACGATGAAATCCAGCGGGTCCTGCCTCGATTGCTTGAACTTCGGACGGCTCCGCCTCTACGCGGAGCAGACGATCTTTTCATGAAGTCGGTGGCTATGGAACGCCAGCGCTTATTGCTCTTCTACCAGGCCGCGCTCAATGGCCAATCCGGCCATCGGGAACTCTGGTCGCGCGACATCCGAAGAGTGCTTGAAAGCGACGGCAGCAATGCCTACTATCGATGGTTTGGAAAAAGGAGCCAATGAAACGCTCACGCAGGGATACAATAGTGATGACTACCAATATAAACGCACACATCCAGGAGACCCTTTATGCTTGAAGAGACGCACTATTACTTCAACCGAGCCGCCAAGGTTCTTGGCCTATCCGATAAAGTTAAGACGATCCTTCTAACCCCCATTCGAGTCGTGAAAGTTGAGATCGTGACGGAAGACGACAAAGGGAAGCTCATGCACCACATGGGATACCGGGTCCAGCATAATAAGGCGAGAGGTCCGATGAAGGGTGGGTTACGATTTCATCCCACTGTCAACGAAGACCATTCGGCCAGCCTGGCCAGCCTCATGACATGGAAAACTGCGGTGGTGGATGTCCCGTTCGGCGGGGCGAAGGGCGGGATTAATTGTGATCCCACGGTGATGAGCACCAAGGAATTACAAGCCGTGACCCGGAAATTTGTGGAACAGATTAAGGAAGTCATCGGACCGACACAGGATATTCCTGCACCAGACGTCAATACCAACCCCCAGATCATGGGATGGATCATGGATGAATATTCAAAATACGGGGGATTTTCTCCTGGGGTGGTCACAGGGAAACCTCTCCAACTATTCGGATCTCCCGGCCGGGAAGAAGCCACTGGCCGAGGAATCATGATTGCGCTTCAAGAAGCCCTCAAAGATCAAGGAAAAACTCTCGCGAACATGACGGTTGCCATGCAAGGATTCGGCAATGTCGGAAGCCATGCAGCCAGATTGCTTGCTGCTGAAGGAGCAAAAATTGTGGCAGTTGGAGATCATGGGGGAGGGGTCAGTCGAGTGAATGGTTTACCAGTCGACGAACTAACCGATTGGGTGCGGGAACATCGGACGGTGAAAGGATTTCCAGGTGGAGATGCTTGTTCCGGTTCTGATGTGTTGACCTGGAAAGCTGATGTCTTAATTCCTGCAGCCTTAGGAGATGTGCTGACGAAAGAAAATGCCCATGATGTCCAAGCCTCGATTATTGTCGAGGGCGCCAATGGGCCGACGACACCAGAAGCGGACGAGATTTTTCAAAAGCGAAAGATCCTAGTTATTCCTGACATTTTAGCCAATGCCGGTGGAGTCACGGTCAGCTATTTTGAATGGGCCCAGAATATCCAGCAATTTCGTTGGGAACTAGATCATGTTCAAGGGGAATTGGGGAAAATCATGCGCAAAGCCTATCGATCAGTTGCAGATGTAGCCAAGGAAAAAAATCTCGACCTACGAACGGCGGCGTTTCTGCTTGGCATCCGCCGTGTTGGACAAGCCGCTCTCGCACGGGTGCATATCAGTGAAGACATTCCATTCTAGGAAGCCAGACAAGAGAACATGTTATTCTCATCGTTCTCACATCTTATGGGCGAATTGGATTGGGTGGACATAACGTTGACCGACTAGGCTCATACATTCTACTTCTTATTATGGGAACCAGTATTGGAGCGGCAAGGTTGGCACATCCTTTCAACCCTCAACTTGAATAGGTACAATAATGAATCCCACGTCTCTTTTCATCCTCACAGCAGTCATTGAAATTGGAACGGGTCTAGCCCTGCTTGGGTCGCCTTCAATGACGACCACACTCCTGCTTGGTGCCTCACTTCAGACAGCGACTGGTTTATTGATTGGGCGCATAACCGGAGCTGCCCTACTCTCATTGGGTGTCGCCTGTTGGTTCGCGCGTCATGATGGGCAAAGTTGCGCAGCGAGAGGGCTGCTTGGGGCTATGTTGCTGTATAACACGGCTGCCGTCGCGCTATTTCTCTATGCAGGATTAGGCTTGGGGCTGACCGGCCTGGGCCTCTGGCCGGCTCTTCTACTTCATAGCGGGTTAGCGGTGTGGTGCTTCTTGTGTGTTCGAGCAAGTCCTCGAACTTAATTAAAACGGGACGTCATTGATATTCAGTATGCCGTCCTTTGAACCAATGTACCTGTTCCGGGAGCCGACTTAACGGTAAAAGTGGAAAAGAAATATTCTTTCCCTTCATGATTCTGCCCAGGAAACCGGGGTAAGACGGCCACGCTTTATTTTTAAGCATAGAAGTGTCCAGTGATTCCGAGGAAATCCAAAATAATCACTATTGAAACACGAGAAGATTCTATAATGATGAACGAATAGTGTATTATCATCATCTCATTCAAGACTTTTCAAAAACAGGGGACGATCCATGATTAGCAAAAAAATAATTATATTTTCAACGTTACTGACCTTAACCGCCTCAACGGCCTTGGCTACTTCAGAGGGCGCTAGTGGTGCAGCTAAGAATTATTCACCTTATGCATCGAGTACTCAAGCTACCAATGTGTATTGGGGAGACTCGCATTTACACACAGGGCTTTCGCTTGATGCCGGCCTATTTGGTAATACCTTGGTGCCGGATGATGCCTATCGTTTTGCGCGTGGGGAACAACTCACTTCATCTTCAGGTGTGCCCGTCAAGCTTGCGCGCCCTCTTGATTGGATGGTGGTGACTGACCATACCGATCTCATGGGGATTGCAACTGATATTCAGAGCGGTACGCCCAATATTCTTGCCGACAAAAAAGGTAAAGAATGGCATGAAGGTTTTAAGAAAGGAGGAAAAGCGGCAGGTGAAGCGGCTTTTGATCTCATCAGCAACTTTGCGCAAATGACTTTGCCTAAACAAATCGTTAAGGACTACAGCCCTGGTTCGGAAGTTTTTGGTCGAATCTGGGAAACCATTGTTGAATCAGCTGAGCGACATAATGAGCCGGGGCTGTTTACGGCATTTATCGGATATGAATGGACCTCGGTCCCTAAGGGGTTCAACCTCCATCGAAATGTCATTTTTCGTGATGGCGCGGACCTCGCCTTAAAAGTTCAACCTCCGACGACTCAGCCGCCAATGGGCAGTACTGACCCTCTGGTCCTTTATCAATGGCTTGAAGATTATGAAACCAGAGTTGGTGGTCGTGCATTTGCGTTTTCACATAACGGAAACTTGTCGAATGGTTGGATGTTCCCTACAGGGCCGACCTATGCCGGCGGTGTCGTGGACGAGAATTACGTCAAGCTGCGGGCTAAGTGGGAGCCTCATTATGAGATTACCCAAATAAAAGGTGATGGTGAAGCGCATCCGTATTTATCACCCGACGATGAATTTTCGGATTATGAAACCTGGGATGTGGGCAACCTCGATATCTCTGAGCTGAAAAAGCCAGAGATGTTAAAAGGGGAATACGCGCGTGAAGCGCTTAAGCAAGGGTTAGCGCTTGAAGCCAAGTTTGGGTACAACCCCTATAAATTTGGTTTTGGTGGTGCGACCGATAGCCACACAGCATTGGCCACTGCTGACGAGGATAACTTCTTTGGAAAATCAACTTCCGTGGAACCTTCTGCAGGTCGAGTCAACCATCCTTTTGTCAAATCGAAGCTGGGGGCCTTTGAAGGGTACAAGTTGGTCGCCTCTGGCTATACCGGCATTTGGGCCCACGAAAATACGCGTGCGGCATTATTCGATTCCATGGAGCGTCGCGAAACCTACGGGACAACAGGACCAAGAATGACGGTTCGCTTCTTTGGCGGTTGGGATTTTACTGAAAGTGATGTCAATGCTCATGACTTCGCTTCCATCGGTTACAAGAAAGGCGTTCCGATGGGAGGCGATCTGGCAAAAGCAACCAGTACAAAAGCGCCAAGTTTTTTGGTTTCGGCACTGCGTGATCCACAAAGCGCCAACTTGGACAGAATTCAGATCATAAAAGGGTGGATCGACAAAAATGGCAAACTTCATGAAAAAGTCTATGACCTTGCCGTTTCAGACGGTCGCACAATCGGCAAAGATGGACGATGCAAAGAGCCAGTAGGCAACACGGTAGACGTTGAAACCGCAACATGGAGCAACAGCATTGGGGATGTTCAGTTAGCGACAGTTTGGACTGACCCTGACTTTGATAGGAATGAGTCGGCGTTCTATTACATCAGAGTGTTAGAGATCCCAACACCACGGTGGCTTGTTTACGATAAAGTAAGACTTGGCGCTAAAATTCCAAAAGAAGCCCAGCTGGTGGGACAGGAGCGCGCCTATACTTCACCCATCTGGTATACGCCAAAAAAAGGTTGACCGAGAAAAGAAATTCACGCGACTTACAACTGTATGGAACGATCTCGACGTTCATTCAGAAAAATCTGCGTTGTTTGATCTTGAAATCTCAGACAATTAAGGGGGCCTAACGATGAAGAAGATGGAAAAGACATTAGCCATCTGTGTGGCATTCACCCTCGCGATGGGTGCATCGGCTTTTGCCCAGGATCTACATCCAGGCAAAGCTCATGTCCAACCCCCCAAAAAACAATATTCCCCGTATGTTGAAGACCATTTTCCAAACCGGGTGTATTTTGGGGATACACACTTACATACCTCTTGGTCGGCTGATGCCGGGATGGCGGGAGCGACATTGGGACCCGACGTAGCGTATCGTCTTGCCCGTGGAGAAGTCGTCACGAGTCATACCGGATGGAAGGTCAAGCTCATTCGTCCGTTGGATTTTCTGGTGGTCGCAGACCATGCCGAGAACCTCGGTCTTGCCGATTTTATCCGTCGTTCTGACCCAATTGTGCTAGCCAATAAAACGGGCAAGAAGTGGCACGACATGGTCAAAGAAGGTAAGGGTTATGACGCCTTTATCGAATGGCTACGGGCCGGCAACAAGGACATGATCAACGAGCCAAAAATGATGCAGGCCGTGTGGGATAAAGTGGCGAAGAACGCGGATGCCTATTATCAACCCGGAGTGTTTACCACCTTCCATGGCTTTGAATGGACCTCACATCCTGGTGGCAACAACATGCACCGGGTTGTTGTGTTCCGAGATGGGGCCGAGCGAACCAGCCAGATCCTGCCTTTTTCCCAGTATGATTCTGTCGACCCTGAGGACTTATGGAAGTATATGGACACGTATGAAAAGAAAACCGGAGGGCGGGTGTTAGCCATTCCCCATAACGGGAACCTGTCTAATGGACTCATGTTCGATACGAAGACTTATACTGGCAAGTCACTCACGCGAGACTATGCCGAAACTCGCATGAGCCGGGAACCTCTCATTGAGGTGACCCAGCAGAAGGGTGATGGCGAGGCGCACCCGTTATTTGCCCCTGACGATGAATTTGCAGATTTTGAAACGATGGATATGGGAAACCTCAATGGAAAAGTAGCAAAGACCAAAGACATGTTACCCAAAGAATATGCTCGATCAGCTTTGAAAGAAGGACTGCGTCTGAAAGAACAGCTTGGGGTCAATCCTTTCAAATTCGGCATGGTCGGGAGCACGGATAACCACACCGCCCTCCCGACCACACGGGAGGAGAATAACTTCAGCAAAGCCTCGTTCGTGGAACCCAGTGCCGACCGGGCTAAGCATCCACTCGTAAAAGGGGTCACTCCTGAACTGTCAATTATGGAAGCCAATGTTGGGGCCGCAGGTCTGGCAGCGGTTTGGGCTCGGGAAAACACTCGCGAAGCTATCTGGGATGCCATGAAACGAAAAGAAGTATACGCCACGACCGGCACGCGATTAACCGTACGGGTCTTTGGGGGCTGGGACTTCAACGCCGATGACGTCCACCGACCTGATTTTGCCAAGCGGGGGTATGCTCGTGGCGTCCCGATGGGAGGCGATCTGACGAATGGGCAGACCGACAAGACTCCGAGTTTTATGGTCCGGGTCCTGCGCGATCCGGATGGTGCGAACCTCGATCGAGTGCAAGTCATCAAAGGGTGGTTGGACAAGACCGGCGAAACCCATGAACGGATATTTGACGTCGCCGTATCAGATGGCCGCAAGATCGGCACAGATGGTCGCTGCAAGACACCCGTTGGCAATACAGTCGATGTGGCCGATGCCAGTTTCACCAATACCATCGGTGCGCCATTTCTTGCGGGGCATTGGACTGATCCTGCCTTCGATCCTGAGCAATCCGCTTTTTATTACGTACGGGTGATTGAAATTCCCACTCCACGTTGGACAGCCTACGATGCGAAGTTCTTCAACGTGAAGATGGCCGAGGGGACGAAAATGCAAGTACAAGACCGGGCCTACACCTCACCGATCTGGTATACGCCTAAGAAGGGTTGAGCGACTATAGGACATATTTACGGCTTTTCTGTGCGACCAGAATAATGGAAGTCGTTCCTTTATTATTATAATTTTGCACCGTCAGTGGCCTCAAGGGTATCTGGGGAAAGCTGCTGCGACAATTAAACTTGCAACTCCTGTTCGCGAAAGGCATAGGACACCCATGACAAATACCTGCATCATTCCCTTTATTTTTAGCGCTCTCTTGATGTGCACCACTGCATTCGCCCAGGAAGTTCTTCCACGACCCGAAGAGCCATTCCGCGGCAAGATTGGATTGACCTACCAAGATTCCACAGCAGTCAAACCGCAACTAAAGATACCGGAAACGTTTGGCCTGAAAGACCCACCAAATATTCTCATCGTCCTACTCGATGATGTGGGCTACGGACAGATGGGCACCTTCGGTGGCACCATCCCCACCCCAGCCTTAGACCGTATCGCCAATAATGGCTTACGATATACACGATTCCATACGACAGCACTTTGCAGCCCGACTCGCGCATCGCTGCTGACGGGACGAAATCCGCACTCGGTAGGCACGGGCGTCATTGGCGAGGCGGGTACTGGTTTCCCAGGGTATAGCGGAATCATCCCGGCGTCAGCCGCCACCTTCGCGGAGGTTCTCCGGGAATACGGGTACGCCAACGCTTGGTTCGGCAAGAATCACAATGTTCCCGATTGGGAAACCAGCCTGGTCGGGCCCTTTGATCGTTGGGCGAGTGGCCTGGGCTTTGACTACTTCTACGGCTTCGTCGGCGGTGACACTGACCAGTTTCACCCGGCCTTGGTTGAAAATAAGAAACGCATCGAACCGCCTAAAACGAATGAAGATGGATCACCCTACCACTTGACGACGGATCTGGCTGACCACGCCATTCGTACGATCCGCGCGGCAAAAGCCGTCGCACCGCAACGACCGTTCTTTGTGTACTTCGCGCCTGGAGCGACGCATGCTCCGCACCAGGCGCCCCAGGAATGGATCGATAAGTTCAAGGGCCAATTCGATATGGGATGGGATCAATACCGGGAGCAGACCTTTACTCGGCAAAAGCAATTCGGTGTCATACCTCAACAGGCGCAACTCACGAAGCGACCGGAGTCGTTGCCGGCCTGGGATTCGTTGCCCGCCGATGAGCGTAAGGTCTACGCACGCATGATGGAGGTCTTCGCAGCATTTACGGCTCATGCCGACCACGAGGTGGGACGCCTGATGGCTACCATCGAAGACCTGGGGCAGCTCGACAATACCCTTGTCATCTACATGGCGGGTGACAATGGCTCCAGTGCGGAAGGCGGCTTGAATGGCCTTCTCAATGAAATGACGTTCTTTAACGGCATTCCGGAGTCACTGAACGTCAAGTTAGAGGCACTCAACACACTTGGTAGCGAAGACCACTATAATCATTTCCCCGCGGCCTGGGCCTGGGCCATGGACACGCCCTTCCAATGGACGAAACAAATCGCCAGTCACTTTGGCGGGACGCGAAACGGTCTAGCGATTTCCTGGCCCCAACGCATCAAGGCGCGGGGAGAAGTTCGAACCCAGTTTCATCATGTGATCGATATCGCCCCGACGATTCTGGAAGCGGTCGGCGTTCAAGCCCCTGCTCAGTTTAACGGAGTCGCCCAAAAACCTATCGAGGGTATCAGCATGATCTACACCTTCGATGATGCCGGGGCCTCGGACAGGCGGACTACCCAGCATTTCGAGATGCTCGGCAACCAAGGCATCTACCATGACGGATGGATGGCCAGCGCCATTCGTGGGGTTCCCTGGCTCAGCGAAAACAAACCGGCCGATCTGCTCAACATGCCCTGGGAGCTATACCATGTGGAAGAAGACTTCAGCCAAGCGGTCAATCTTGCGGAACAAAATCCGGGGAAGCTTCAAGAACTTGTGAAGCTCTTTTTTGCCGAATCCGCTAAATACAACGTCCTGCCCCTCGATGACCGTAAGACAGCCCGGTTGAATGTGGCGCTTCGCCCAAGTCTGACAGAAGGTCGCACGTCTTTCACCTACCCCAACTTGCTCCGACTGCCTGAGGGTGCTTCCCCTGACCTCAAGCACAAGAACCACACCATTACCGCCAAAGTTGTGAACGCCGAGGGTAAAGCTGAGGGCATGCTTTTCACCCATGGAGGCCGCTTCGGTGGGTATGGCCTCTATGTGCAAGAGGGCCACCTCATTTATCATTACAACCTGGTTGGGGTCGAACGTTATTCCATCAGGTCTAAGCTGCCCGTCCCTGCAGGGCAAGTGACGTTGAAAGCTGTCTATAAATCAGATGCGGACAAACCGTATGCCGGAGCGACCGTGACCCTGTTTGCGAACGAGAACCAAATCGGTGAAGGCCGCGTCGAAAAAAGCATTCCCAACCGGGTGACTCTGGACGAAACACTCGACATTGGATTTGATACAGGCACACCGGTCGTCGAAGGCTACGAGCTCCCCTTCAAATTCACAGGGAAACTCGATGCGGTAACCATTGACCTGAACTAGAAAACAACACCCGACCACGTTGGGTAATATTGTCGAGTGACCCGTTGGGTCGCAGAGGGGTGCGCTGAAACACATCACGTCACCGACAACCATTTCACCTGAGACGAAAACATGAAAACATTATGCTCTCTTTTATGCTCGGCGATGGTATTGGCTCTCAGCAGTAGTCCAGCCCTCTCGCAAGATGTCCCACCCGCTTCCAACAACAAAGTCAAATATTCGCCGTATCCTGAGGAAAGCTACCCGAACAGCGTGTATTTTGGTGACACCCACCTACACACATCATATTCAACTGATGCCGGAATGATTGGAAACACACTTGGACCAGACGAGGCTTACCGTTTCGCGCGCGGTGAGAAGGTAACATCCAGTACTGGGTTGCCAGTCAAGCTCGGACGGCCACTCGATTTTCTCGTGGTCGCTGACCATTCTGAGAACCTTGGGCTGGCACCAGCCATTCTTGAGTCAAACCAGGAATTACTGAAGAATGCTTGGGGCCGCATGGTGAGCGATCTTGTCAAGAAGGGCGACGTCGAGTCGGTGATCAAGGCGTTCGATGAGTGGCAGGTGGTCCTGAACAAGCGCGATGATCCTCTCAAGGAACAGACGACACTTGCCGCAGACATGTGGAAACGCATCACTGCCGCAGCGGACCAGTATAACGAACCAGGGCTTTTTACCGCCTTCATTGGCTTCGAGTGGACCGCCCAACCAGTCGGCGCCAACATGCACCGCAACGTGATCTTTCGTGACGGCCGGAACAAGGCTGACCAGATCGTCCCGATCTCGAGTTACGATACGGATGACTCGGAGGAACTTTGGGCGTGGATGGCAGCCTATGAGGAGAAGACCGGCGGCAAGGTCTTGGCCATTCCACATGGTGGCAACCTCTCCAACGGACTGATGTTTGATGATGTGACGTTGACGACGAAGAAACCGCTTGATCAAAAGTACGCTGAACAGCGCATGCGCTGGGAGCCTTTGTATGAGGTCACCCAAATTAAAGGCGACGCTGAGACTCACCCTGCATTATCGACTCGCGACGAGTTCGCGGATTTCGAGACTTGGGACCGTGGCAGTTTTGGGCCGAACCCCAAGACGCCGGATATGTTGCCACGCGAGTACGCTCGAGCGGCCTACAAACGTGGGCTCAAATATGAGGCGGCGCTTGGCACGAACCCCTTCAAGTTCGGCATGGTCGGTTCGACGGACTCACACACCTCACTCGCCACAACCGAGGAGAATAACTTCTTCGGCAAAGTGGTCCTTCTAGAACCCACCCCTGATCCGATTCGATTCGACGAGGTCATTTCCGGAAGACCCGGACCCGATCAGGCAAAGATGTATGCACGGGAGACTAGCGCATCGGGGCTGGCGGCGGTGTGGGCGCGTGATAATACCCGTGAATCATTGTGGGATGCCATGTCGCGTAAGGAGGTCTACGCGACCACCGGCACACGGCTCAAAGTTCGCATTTTCGCTGGGTACGATTTCAAGAAATCTGACTTGGTCCGTTCAGATTTTGCCAAGTACGGCTACGAGACGGGCGTACCCATGGGCGGGGACCTCAAACATTCGGATAAGGCGCCCAGCTTCCTGGTTCGCGCGATTCGTGATGCCGACGGCGCTAACCTCGACCGTGTCCAAGTCATTAAAGGCTGGCTCGATGCCAATGGTGTGACGCACGAACGGATCTACGACGTCGCGTTATCCGATGGCCGAAAAATCGGAAGAGACGGTCGCGGGACAAAAGCAGTTGGCAACACGGTCAACGTTGAAGAAGCCACTTACACCAACTCCATCGGCGCCCCATTCATCGAAGCCTTCTGGAGCGATCCGAGCTTCGACCCTGCTCAGGCAGGGTTTTACTATGTCCGGGTTCTTGAGATCCCGACGCCACGATGGACCACGTTCGACGCCAAGATTTTTGGCGTTCAACGTCCCGAAGACGTGCCCGCCACAATCCAAGAGCGTGCCTATACCTCGCCCATATGGTATACACCATAATCAGAGCCAGCTATGTCGTTTTCACGGTAGGAACAAATTTGCTGTTCAGCGCATATCCTGAAAGTCGCTACACAGGTCTCTGCATTCTTCTTGGTGATTCAACGAATAACTGCTTATTAGAAGAAGAGCTCATTAATGGCAGCAATAGGACGACGAAAGGAAATACCAATGAAGATGTTGATTGTCCATAAAATTGTCCTCATGAGTTTACTGACTCTAGGCATTGTACTGCCGGCCTCTGCACAGGACTCCGGGCAACCCAGCCAGGAGTCCTTAGCGAAGCTGGCCAACAAGAAGCCCGGGTACTCGCCCTACGCAGGACGGGACTTTCCGACGCGTCCATTCTTCGGCGATACGCACGTGCATACGTCAACCTCTTTCGACGCGGGGGCATTTGGTACGACACTCGGCCCAGGGGACGCCTATCGGTTCGCCCGTGGCGAGGAGGTCATTTCCAACACCGGGCAACGGGTGAAGCTGGCCAGGCCGCTCGACTTTCTCGTGGTGACCGATCACTCGGACAATATGGGTTTCTTCCCCGACCTCATGGCCGGCAAGCAGGAGATCCTCGCGAACCCAACGGGTCGCAAATGGTACAACATGATCAAAGCGGGAAAGGGTGCCGATGTGGGGATCGAAGCCTTCTTCGCCCTTTTCCAGGGAACCTACCCGAAAGAGCTCATGTATAATCCCGGCTCACGAGGCTTCAGGCGAACGTGGGATGTCAACATCGAGGCAGCGGATCAATATAACGACCCGAGCCGCTTCACCGCGTTCATCGGCTACGAGTGGTCAGCATCAGCCAAGGGGGACAACCTCCACCGCAACGTTATCTTCCGCGACGGCGCCGACAAGGCGGGCCAGGTTGAGCCGATTGTGACAAACCCACCCGCAGGCAACCCCGATCCGGCCTTCCTCTGGAAGTGGATGGAGGCCTACGAGAAGAAAACCGGGGGTACCGTCCTCGCCATTGCACACAACGGAAACCTGAGCAATGGTCTGATGTTCCCGATGATTGAGACGTTCGGCAAAACGCTTGATCCCGATTACGTAAAAACGCGCGCGCGATGGGAGCGGCTCTACGAAGCGACGCAGACGAAGGGAACAAGCGAGGCGCATCCCTATCTCTCGCCCAACGACGAGTTCGCCAACTTCGAACTCTGGGACATTGGCAACCTGGACCTTAGCAGGCCCAAGACACAGGAGATGCTCCAGTACGAGTACGCCCGCGAGGCGCTGAAGAACGGGATGAAGTTGGAGCAGACGCTCGGGACGAACCCGTACAAGTTCGGCATGGTCGGTTCAACCGATACTCACACGGCTCTTTCGTCGGCGGAAGAGGACAACTTCTTCGGCAAGATGGCGACGGCGGAACCCAGTGCGGAACGCTTGACCAACACATTTGCAGGCAACAAGGAAACCGGACTGGCCTACATGGACTGGATGGTGAGTGCCTCGGGCCGAGCAGCTGTCTGGGCGAATGAGAACACCCGCGAGGCGATTTTCGACGCGATGGATCGCAAGGAGACCTACGCGACCACAGGGACCCGGTTGATCGTCCGCTTCTTCGGCGGGTTCGACTTCGAGCCGAGTGATGCGAACCACCGCATGCCGGCAAGGATCGGATATACCAAGGGCGTTCCGATGGGTGGCGATCTGGGCAAGGCACCCAAAGGCAAATCGCCCACATTCCTCATTGCCGCGTTGAAGGATCCCATCGGGGGAAACCTCGACCGCATCCAGGTCATCAAAGGTTGGGTCGGCAAGGACGGCAAGACGCAGGAGCGGATCTATGACATCGCTGTGTCCGGTGACCGCAAAGTCGATTCGGATGGCCGCAGCAGGACGTCTGTCGGCAGCACCGTGGACGTGGCGAATGCGACCTGGACAAACACCATTGGCGTAAGCGAGATGATCACCGTGTGGAAAGACCCGGACTTCGACCCTGCGCTGCAGGCGTTCTACTACGCCCGCGTCATCGAGATCCCGACGCCGCGCTGGACCGCTTACGACGCGAAGTACTACGGGACGAAGCCGCTGCCAGGCACTCCAATGGTCGTGACCGAACGAGCCTACACGTCACCGATTTGGTATTCGCCAAAAAAGGCTCCAAATACGTGAAGTTGTTGAAAGAGCCGTTGTTGCATTTTCTATTGATCGGCGCTGCATTTTTTGTGCTGTTTGCGTTGGTGAATCCGGAATCCGTGACCTCGGAAAAGCGTATTGTCGTGGAGAATGGACGTATCAACAACATGGTTGCGGTATTTGCGCGAACCTGGAATCGCGAGCCGAGCAGAGAAGAACTTCAGGGCCTGATCGATAATTTTATCCTTGAGGAAATTTATTATCGCCAGGCGTTGGCCATGGGGATAGATGAAAATGACCCCGTGATTCGGCGACGTTTGCGCCAAAAAATGGAATTTTTTACCAGTGAGGCCAGCTCAAGGGTCACTCCGGAAGATAAAGAACTGGAGCAATACCTGCAGACACACGCCGACAAATACCAAACTGACAATAGCTACAGTTTTGAGCAACGGTATCTGTCTCCTGATCGACCTGCGGATCAGCTTGAAAAATTACTACAGCAAACAGCGCAACAGATAGCCAAAGGAGAGATGGCTTTCGGCGATCAAACCCTGCTGCCTAGCAACTTTTCCGCCGCATCCGGGTTTGAGGTCAATCGTACCCTGGGTGACGGCTTTTCGGAAAAGTTGGATAGCCTGCCCGTGGGCGAGTGGAGCGGGCCGATACAAAGCGGGTTAGGCTTTCATTTTGTCAAGCTCCGTGAGCGGCAAATCGGGCAACTGCCGCCACTGGCGCAAGTGCGAGATAAGGTTTTGAGAGACTGGTCTTACGATAAATCCCTAGCACTCAAACAAGACCTTGATAAAAAGCTTAAGGAAGAGTATCAGGTTATTATCAAGTGGCCGAAGAAAGCTTGAGCCACCACGTGAAATTCGACCACGCCATAATCAAGTGCGCGTTTGTGTGCGCGCTGGCATTTTTTCCTACATGGGTAAATGCCGATGAAATACGCCCTGCTTATTTGGAGCTAACCCAAGCCGCTCACGAGTCGTTCACGGTATTTTGGAAAGTGCCGGCACGAGGAGAAAACGAGCGTTTGGCTCTCGATGTGAAATTCGATGAAAAAACTCAGCGGGTCACTAAGCCTTTAGGTGGCTTCGCTGGTGGTGCACATCATCAATATTGGACGATCACTCGGGCTGGTGGGTTAGCGAATTCTATCATCAGGATTGATGGGTTGGCAGCCACCTCCACAGACGTGTTACTGCGTATTGCTTATCAAGATGGCGCATCGATTGTGCACCGCCTCACCCCAGATGCGCCCGCTTATACTGTGAGTGACAAGCCGTCATGGATGCAAATTGCCTGGACGTATTTTGTTCTGGGGATTGAGCATATTGTATTTGGCATCGACCATTTGTTGTTTGTCTTGGTCTTGCTGTTATTAGTACACAGTAAACCCAAACTCATTGCCACGATTACGGCGTTTACGGTGGCGCACAGTATTACCTTAATTCTTGCCGCGCTAGCGGTCATTCGCATTCCAGTACCACCTGTTGAAGCATGTATTGCCTTGAGTATTGCCTTTGTGGCGACAGAAATTATTCGTGGTCAACAGGGTCACCCCGGCATGACCGCTCGGTACCCTTGGGTGGTCGCCTTTACCTTTGGGCTTTTGCATGGATTGGGTTTTGCTGCCGCATTAGGACAAATTGGCCTGCCACAAAATGCCATTGCCACTGCACTCGTGGTGTTCAACCTCGGCGTCGAAGTCGGACAGCTGTTGTTCATCGCGTCTGTCTTCGCCGTCATCTCGCTGTCGCGGCAAGTCACTCGTCGCTTCCAAGTTTCGCACCCGGCTTGGGCGTGGCGCGTTCCCCCGTATGCCATCGGCAGCATGGCAATGTTCTGG
>JAJDBR010000024.1 GCA_029261275.1 Nitrospirales bacterium | reverse complement strand
AGCTCACGAAAAAAGTCTGCCAAAGACCTTACAGTCGTTAGGACGCCGCTATGTGCAGTATTTCAATAAGATCTATGAGCGAACAGGGACGTTGTGGGAAGGCCGCTACCGAGCAACATTGGTAGAAAGTGAGGCCTATCTGTTGACTTGCTGCCGATACATTGAACTCAACCCCGTGCGTGCCGAGATGGTGCGTCATCCTCGCGACTACCGATGGTCAAGTTATCAGTACCATGCTGAGGGAAATACCAACCCACTCCTGACTGCTCATAGCATCTACCAGCGATTGGGCGGAACGGCATTGGCACGACAACAGGCTTATCGAGCGCTCTTTCGCCACCATTTAAGTGGAGAAACTCTCGACGCCATCCGCGAAGCCACCAATAAGGCGTGGGCCTTAGGGAGTGACAAATTCAAAGATCGCCTCGCCAAAAAATTGGACCGTCGCGTCGCGCCGTTACCACGAGGCCGCCCGTCATTAGGAAAAGATTAATACAAACCAGTCGATCTGAATCATGCAAAAAATTCCAACAACCCTTCACTAACCGCGATGAAGATATCGCCCTTCGGACCATCCTGGAGGGCACGGTCAAGATTCAATTGGCCATGTTAGGCTGACTGACTCCACGAGGAGTTGCTACCCAAGAACGAAAAGACTTGGGCTACCCACCACGGACAAAACGCCCTTCAATTATTTTCAGATTCTTGAACAGGGGAAACCACGGGAGTGAAAAGAAGACGTAGCCCCCCCCAACCGATCCCCTGTGGGGAAGTCAACGGGCCGTTCCCAGTCAATTAGGAATTTGACGATTCGGAAGGACGTTTGAGTTCTTCGAGAACAACATACTTGGGAAGGAGAACGGGAAAGACGATGCCGACCGGATCGCCCCGATGAATCGTGATGGGCTCTTGGGAGGGAATCTCTAACTGCAACAAGAAGTTTGTGACAAAAGCATCATAATCAGGGAGAAAGGCATAGAGATTGGGAGTTGTTTTATATTCTTGCGTTTTCACGCCTTCCCAAACAGAAAAGGGACGTTGAGGCAGATGATAAAAATGATTGGGCACGTCCTTCATCATCATGCCCAATTGTTTGGGGTAATAGAAACGAATGCCGCAACAGAGTTTGGGGAACCCACTATTCAGAATACTATCCACATACATCCCAGAAAAGGATTTATATCCCAGCAAGCGTTCTTCTGGCAGAATCGGCGGCGATTGCCACTCAAACCCTTTGCCGGCTCGGCGAATCCGACAATCGGCTGGAGAACGAATGAGCCACCCATACTGCCCCACAAACCGCACGGGACCACAATCATCGGGGATCACTTTATACCCGCTGGCAGCGAGGGTGCGTTGTTCCTCCAAAGACATCCCCGTCATCATGGGCCGATGCGCATGAAAATCAAGCTTCAGCCGCTCAGGGGCAAAAGCCGTAGAGTATTCCCGCTCCCAATACACCACCCATTTGTGATCCGTGGCTCCCGACAATTCATTCATGGAGCACTTCTTCCTATTTGACCGGAAGCCATTTCACCTCGTTTGAGCATCCACGCTACTTCTGCCACTCGCTTGCCCAAAGCCCAAGCATCAGCTTTTTCTTGCTCATTAATACCAGGACTGTCACCTTCCGTGGTAGCCGATGCTCCAAAGGCCCCGCCGTCACTCACCACAATCATTTGATTGCCCAACATGGCAGCTAAAATCGTTAACATCGTCACTTCTTTCCCACTGGAAACTTGGCCGCCTGTAGCAAAAGCAGCTCCTACTTTATTGCGCATTTTGAATTCAGGGAAGACCCCAAACTCAAATTGCCACCGATCAAAAAATGTTTTGACTTCTCCTGACATGTTCGACCAATACACTGGCGACCCTACAACTAGTGCATCACTGCCAAATAGTAAATCCACTGTGACCTCACCCACCGTATGCAGCAGCACATGGGTGCCAGGAACAGCCTGGGCACCGGCCACGACACTCCGTGCCATAATTTCCGTATTGCCTGACAAGGAATGGTAGGCCACAAGGACTTGGATAGAGTCTTGCGATGAATGAACCTGTGCGGCAACGTGCGAACACCCAACACACAGAAGCAGCATCCCCAGAAGCAGACGCACAGCAGGTTGAACCATCATTAAACTTCAGGAAAAACGAGAGACAGGAAAAACCTTACTAAATCTGATGACGAAAGAAGCGATTCACTGAAAGATGCCGAATGAAAAAGCATTACTGCCGCCCAATTTCCTCATCAATTTGCTCTTCTACCGACACATGTGTCAAAGCCCCGCGATGATCACACACATGACATCGCACTCGAAATTCCTCAATCCACTTCTCTTGCACAAAATGTTTGCAACATTTAGGGCACGCAAAGACCCCTTTCACATAATGCACTTGCTTCTTATACTTCATCGCCAACCCCCTCTAAAAATAGAATAAATAGCAGTGTCTAGCCTGCCACAGCCCTTTTCCGATTTGCAACTTTGGATCCCTTTCATTCGAACTTTTTGGCATCAGAATTCAGTGTTTTTACCGACTGGCGTTGTTTCCTAGGAAAGTAACTGTCATGAACTTTTTTGAGGCGGGTGTGTTCGACATGGGTATAGATTTGCGTAGTGGCAATACTGGCATGGCCTAACATCATTTGGACGGATCGGAGATCTGCCCCATGATCCAGTAAATGGGTGGCAAAGGAATGCCGGAGCATGTGAGGGGAGATGGGTTTGGTAATCCCAGCTCGGACCGTGCGATCCTTGAGGATTTTCCAAAAACATTGCCGGCTCATGGCTCGACCCAACCTTGTGAGAAACAATGCCGAAGAAGGTCGCTTTTTAGCAAAAGCCGGGCGGGCAGACAGTAGATATTCCGAGACCATTTCGCGAGCCTTATCCCCGATGGGCACAATTCGCTGTTTGTCGCGCTTGCCACTTGCCTGCAAAAACCCCACATCTAAGTTGAGATGCGCCACTTCCAAATTGACCAACTCCGAAACGCGAAGGCCCGTGGCATACAACAATTCCACCATGGCTGCATCGCGTCGATCCTCGCGATGATTCATCGCCGGAAGATTGAGAAGTCGCATGACTTCAACTTCGGATAAGAGCTTGGGGAGTTGCACCCATTGCTTCGGCGTCCCTTTTATTATCCCCTCTAATGGACCGCTCCCCTGACTTAAGGCAATGTGTTTATAGAAACCTCGGACTGCCGCCAAACAGCGGGCAATTGATGACGAAGATAAACCAGCTGTTTTCAGGCTATTGAGAAATTGGACCCACAACGGTTTGCTCAGCGACTGAAAATCTGTAATCCCTTCCTGTTGAAAAAAATCGCCCAATTTTCGCAAATCGCGGCGATAGGCCACCAAAGTATTGGCCGCACAGCCACTTTCTACTTGCAACATCATCAAGTATTCATCCATTAATTCTTGCATAGAAGCATTAGCACTCCGATTTTTCATGGATCACTTTTGGGAGATTTCACTTCACCTCATGAAACCGCTTGACAGAATTTGTGGTGTTCTTCTATTTAGGTAAGCGCATTTCCTGATATAATAATCTGAAACAGACATCTACGCACCCTCATCGACTAGTTATCTTAATCCACTGGAACGTATATTGCCCTAATTCGCCGTTGTTCCTTCCAACAGTATGATTCACGTATTTCGTATTCAACCACCTCAAAGTATGTATGCCTGGCTGAGGATGCTCATCCTTTCCCTTGGATGCCTCGGGATTTTGGCTGTACCGAATCCCGTGAAGGCCACCCAAGCCTCCATGGAATCTGCACTCGATCAGGCCAAAGCCCAATTGAACGCAGGACAAACGACTAAAGCCATCGAAACCTTGGAAGAATTGATTGATTTGCTTCCTCCTCCGGCGATTCTTCAGGACGCCTATCTCTTACACGCTACGGCCCTTCAACAGGACAAGCAAATCCCCGAAGCCGTGAGTGTCTTACAACAACTGTTAGAAGAATTTCCCTTTTCCACAGTAACCAATCCCGCACGAGTCTTATTAGCTGAACTTTCTATTGAGACCAAAGACTATACCCAAGCGCTCAGCCAATTATCCCTCGCATTGGATTATGCAACAGACCAAGCATCCCGTCGAAATGTGCTCCAACTCATCAGGCAAGCAGAACAGGAAAATGGAAATTCCCTGGGCGCGGTAAAAGCCGCACTCAATGAAATGATGCTGCTCGATCCTTCTGAACGGCTCGAGCTTGAGCAATTCACCCAATCGCTTATTCTGCAGGAATTGGATGAAGCGGCCCTCCAGGAACTGATCGATGGTTATTCCACTCGTTATCCTGGGGATATCGCGACTATCAGAATGATTGAACTTCACACCTCGCGCGGCGATGAAGTCTTAGCCGAACGAGATATTCGTGGGTTTCTGAAACGCTTTCCCAACCATCCCTACGCACAAACGGCCTTAGCACTGCTTCAATCATTCATTGGAAAGATCAAAGTGCACCCCCATATCCTAGGAGTGGCCCTACCCTTTTCCGGTCCAATGAAGACATACGGAAATGATTTACTCAATGGCATTCGGTTAGCCATCGACATCGCGAAGGAAGAATGGGGGCTGTCTACTGTGGGACTGGTGGTAAAAGACACCACCACGCTCACCGCACCCTTACGGGTCGAGATACAACAACTGCTTGATGAGTTTCAACCTCGAGCCGTGATTGGACCATTACTGTCCAGAGAAATTCGCAACTTGGGCCGCCTTCCCGATGACTATGCCACCCCATTCATCACACCCTCTTCCACCCTCCTCAACGTCCGGCAATACGGGTCGTATTGGTTCAACACAGCGATGACGTCTTCCGTCCAGGCCAAACGTCTAGTGGAATATGCAATTTTGGAACTCGGTTATCATCGATTTTGTATTATCTATCCGAAAACGGCCTATGGCCGTGAGTTGGCGGATATGTTTGCCAAGGAAGTGATCCATTCCGGCGGAGAGATCATTGCCGTGGAAGAATATACAGAAGAACAAACGGACATCGGCGACCAATTGCGCGACATGAAAATTAAGGATCTCGAACAATATGGCCTGGAAGAACCTGAAGAAACGCGAACTGGTGAGGAACGCCTGGTATATACCCCTGGCTTTGACGCCGTCTTTCTCCCAGGGCAACCCGTGCATTTGGCAATCATTGCCGCGCAACTGGCGTTTTTTGATATGAATGTCCCGATCCTTGGCGGCAATAGCTGGCATAATCCCGAATTGTTTCGATGGGCCAAACAAGATTTGAATGGCAGTATTTTCGTCGATGGGTTTTTTCTGAACAGCCCTGACCCAAGCGTGCAGATGTTTATTCAACGCTACCGCAGCCAATATCACAAAGAGCCGTCGCTGTTTGCCGTCCAAGCCTACGATGCCGCCACCGTCGCCTTAGAAACCATTCGCAAGGGTGCACAATCAGGACAAGATGTCTGGGATCAACTTGTTAGGCGATCTGACTTACCTACATTAAGTGGATTTGCTTCGTTTAGCTCAGCGGGTATCTTGAATCGTCGTCT
>JAJDBR010000230.1 GCA_029261275.1 Nitrospirales bacterium | reverse complement strand
GATTGGAGCCATCATTATCATTTTACAGATTGGGCCTTTGTTGGGCCACGCAGCCAAGCCTGGCGGAGTCATTGCGAATGTGTTGGGGGTTACAGAATTTGTGACCCAACCAGTGATGGATGCTGTTTTTCTCGCGGCTATCGCTTTAGCGATCACCTATTTGACACCGGCAACTATTGGTCGAATAGTTCCTCCGCCCTTGTTAGCTTTGTTGTTGTGTACCCCTCTCGCCATATGGTTCTTTCCTCATGCACCGGTTATAGGAGCGATTCCATCAAACTTCCCACCCTTACTTTTTCCAACTATGGATTTGGCGTTTCTCCCTTTGGTGCTTAAAGGAGCGTGTGTCCTCGCCTTGCTTGGGGCCATTGATAGTTTGCTCACTTCATTGGTGTGCGATAATATGACTCGCACGCAGCATAACTCCAATCGTGAGCTTATTGGTCAAGGTATGGGGAATATGGTGGCTGGCTTGTTTGGTGGATTACCAGGGGCTGGAGCCACACTTCGGTCAGTAGCCAATATTCGTTCTGGTGGGCGAACCCCCATTTCCGGGGCATTGATGGGCCTCGTTCTATTGGCCACGTTACTCTGGCTGGGTCCTTTGGCTGAAAAAATTCCTTTGGCCGTGCTGGCTGGAATTTTACTGAAGGTCGGTGCCGATATCATTGATTGGCGATTTTTGCGGCATATCACTGAAGCTCCACGAACAGATGTCGGAATCATGGCCGTGGTTCTGGTCATTACCGTGGTGGTTGATTTGATTACGGCCGTCGGCGTGGGGGTGGTATTGGCTAGCCTGCTTTTTGTGAAAGAAATGGCTGATTTACAATTAGCCAATATGAAGGTCATAACAGAAGTTCATGATGAATCACCCTTGACCCTAGAGGAAGCCGCCGTGATGGAGCGCAATGTTGGAAAGATTGTGCTCATTCATGTTGATGGCCCTATGAGTTTTGGTTCCGCCAAAAATATGGTGCGACGCTTGGAAACTGTCCCTGGTCTTCGGACCTTCACGAGTTGCGTCTTGGATCTATCCGATGTTCCTGTCATTGATGGGACGGCTGCGTTAGCCATTGATGATATGTTGCGAATCATTCGGGCACATAAGCAACATTTGTTTTTTGTGGGCATGCAACCCCACGTCACTGAAGCACTAGACGGATTTGGGGTCTTAGATCATATACGCCCAGGACATCGCTATCCTGAGCGGTTGGAGGCCCTTAAGCATGCTGAAGAAGTAGCGGGATCCACCCACCCCGATGATCACGTCAATTCCTTTTCCTAATTCATTTATGACTTGAGGACACATAAAGACCACAACAACCGCAATCCTTGCCAGCACTTCAATCATTTCCACTAAGGAAAAGCCTCTTTGTGGGTGTTTGCACCTTCCCTTACCTTTCGTTTTTTACGCTCCCAATTCGGATTAGTGGGAAGAATAGGATAATGTGTGAATAGGAGCTGTTTCATGGTTTTCCGTCGTATTATTGGTCAATCTTGACCATTCCTTTAGAAATGGGAGGGCAATGAAATGGATTGGGTAACGGTTATGGGATATGTGGCAGGGGCATGTACCACCTCTGCGTTTCTTCCGCAGGCGATCAAAATTGTCAAAACGAAGCATACCAAAGATATCTCCTTGATGATGTATTCCATTTTAACCACAGGGGTGTTGTTGTGGTGCGTGTATGCCCTGATCAACCACGATTGGCCCTTGGCTCTGGCGAATGCCGTGACTTTATTCTTGGCCGGATGGATTCTCCTCCTTAAAGTTCGTTATGGGTGATCTTTTTCGAATCCCAATCTGTGGTGATGAGGAGCACGTATTTGGCCGGAGCTGAAGGTTCGGAGACCTGTTGGGCGTGAGCTTATCTTTTCGGTGCATGAAGAGAATTCAATTAAACCTATTTGCCTCTGAACCAGCCTCGCCACACAAGACTGTAGGCTAGAACATTGATCAGGAGAACCCCAAAGCCTAGGTACATCTGGATTTGCGGTGTGAGCTCATCGGGATAGACGACGGGCATCAGGTAATGCTCAATGAACCCACCGGGAAATCCCGCCTCACCACTAGCTTGCCGGAGCCAATTTTCCAGAGGCGTGGGGGGGCATATTCGGCCTGAAAATTCTAGGACCATGGCCCAGGCCACAGCGGGCAGATGTACCCATGGAAGCCAGCGCCGGCGAATGGCTAGTAACCCACCCACCAAGACAAATACAATAAACCCCAAATGCAGGATAAGCACTAAGTCGGCGAGGACCCTCAATACCATCCCTTTTCCCCTCATGGGCAAGGCGTGAACTATGGGAATGCCGCGAGAACGTTGGGGTCATTGAGTAAGGCTTCGAGCTTTTGTCGATAAGCTTGAGGCACGGCTTGTTTAGCATGGGAAGGGGGGTTCCAAAAGCTGCCCCCAAGGTCATCGGACCCGACGACTTGGGACCGACCTAAGAGATCGCCAGACTTATTCAATACTTCCAATATGACATTATAATGAAGGGCGGTATTGTTATAGGTCTCACTTTTCCACTCTTCAATCATGATGAGAATGGCCTTGCCCTGGACTTTTGGAAGGAGAAGGGCAATGGCTTGGTCCCGAGTCATGTGATTGGGAATGGGGATGGAATCGACCTGAATATTTCTTAATCGAAAGGCCTTGACGATTACGTTGAGGAAATCCTTTGACAGGGCCTGTCCTGATAAGGTCGTCACGTCAAAAGGATTCCCAAATCCAGCACGCTGTATCCCCACAAAACTTGCTCTTTTATCATGGTTTATGACATAGGGCCGATGGTCGTGAACCCCGACTGTTAACGTTTCTGTAGTCTGGAGGGTAACATGTGGGTGGTTGAGGTGGTAGTTATGTTTATTTCCTACCGCGCATCCGGACGCCAACACTCCAATGAGCACGATTGGAATGAAAAGGGTCTTCATGGTGAGGGGGCCTTCCTTGGTTACGATTGTGATTGCCTACTATTTGAGTAGAGCCATCTGTGCAAGCCAGAGAAGTCGAGCACCATTTGAGCTATTCTTAAAGGAAGGGATATATTTAACTTACTGTTTCGCTCATCGCCTAGTCTCAAAAAAACTTTCCCGATTGCACAATTTCACAAAATGAATAAAAGGCTACCGAATTCAAAAAGAAATGTACAGAGACCGTATTTCTGAAGACTCTAATGACGCCTGGCTATTGGAAAAGCACCTATCCATTAATTGATTCCTAACTGGGGATATCGAAAGAAGGAAGGAGCAGGGAGATAGTCGAGTTCTATGAATGGGAAGAGGGGGTACAATGCCAAGAATGAAAATGATCCTTTCTCCAGTGTGTAAATTAGGAACGGGAGCAGTCATCATCACCCTTGGGTCGCTATTGTTGGGGGTTCCCGCAGTCCTCGCCAACCATAAGGGCTCCCAAGGGCATGCGCATTCTGGGACGGTGGATATTGACGAATCTACGGGCCATGGTATTCCTGGCGTGCCTTTTCAGGTGTATAGAGGAAAAGGTAAAGCGTTTTCCGAACGTGAGGGATCGTCGATAGCGGAAGTGGATGAAACCATTCAGACGGTGGTCGATGCGTTGAGTCAAATGGCGAAAGATCGAACTCAATATCAACGCTTTGATGAAGCCCTCACCAAAGGGGTCTTGCAGAAAGTGATTGTTGAGTCACAAGTTTTTAATGGTGACGGGAAAGAATTTATGTTTCTGGTCGCACGCACGAAGCAGATAGGCCAGGTGAAATTACTCATCAATGCCTCGACACTCAAGGAACGGGGTTTTGTGAATCATCCAGATCAGCTAGTGCCGGTATTAGCCAGAGAATTTCAATGGGTGGTGAGCAAAGCCGATACGTCCAAAAAACGACAGCCCATTTCGGCGGAAAGAGATCTCGAGCACGTACCTATTCAAACATGGAAGGCTATTAAAAGTATGATCGGGACAGAGCGCAGAAAAAATTTACAAGCGCTCTTCAAAGGCTATCTCACGACGGTCGATGAATACAATAGCTTACAGGAGCAGCGCTATTATGACATTGGATCAGTCAAATCGATTTCAGGGGCTCAATCGGATTCTACGACGAAACTCTACGACATTCGGGTGCGTGAAGCTTTACAGCAAATTGTGGGAGAACCTCATTTTCTTGAGCAGACGCCCAAAGCTGTTCGAAACCTTTTGAACGGCAAAATTTGGAATGTGGCGTTTACACATATCGACTCGCGCGATTGGGCCACCCGGACGCGAGTGGTTCCGAAAGATAAAGCCATAAAAGTTGGGACGAAAGGACAATTAATTCAACCGGGCAAAATCTTACTTAATCTGCATCGGACGGCTACTCCAGAAGATCCCTATTATGCTTTCACTGAAGATTTACCAATGGGCGCACTCTCAAAGGATCAGTTAGCGCAGGTCATTGCCTTAGAAATAGAAAATCAGATCATTGAGAAGTCTATGCGGGGCCATGTTGCCGAGGATGCTCGCACGCTCCCCAAATAACCCTAGACCACTGGTTTCCCCCCACCTTCTGCTACCCTATCTATGGTTGTCGAGAAATGTCACGATGTCGTTTCGGATATCCGGGCAACTCAATAAATCGGTATGTCCGACCGTATATTCCCGAATGGTGGTCGGAAAGGTCTGGCGATATGCTGACGGGAGCAAAGCCGATTGTACAGTGACTGTTCCGTCTCCATCCGCATACACGGTGGTTGGCTTTCTTGTGGAACGCGGCTCTGCTGAGCCAGAATCTGCAAAGAGAAGGGAAGCTTGGCCTTTGGTCTGGTTGCCCATCCACACCCCCGTACGTAAGGTCGGTGTGCCCCTGGCATAAATATAGAGAAGAGAAGGCTGGTTTGGGATTGATCGAGCTTGAGCCGCCTGAATGAGTTCAAGGAAACGGTTCGATCTATGAAGCCAAGAGGACGTATAAGCGGCACGTCGCTCAAGAATCTTTTTAGAGAAGCTTTGGCTCGTATTGAACAGTCCCCACGAGAATTGTCGCCAATGCGCGGCGTTTCTGATCATACCTTTTAAGGGTTTTCGTTCGGGCGTAAAAAGTTCATCGGCATCGGAAATGGGTAAGGTGTAATAACTGGCAGGGAATGACGCGTAGGCCTCGGAACTTAAAAGCGACGAATTGAACCCAACGGTTACCCCAAAGTTCATGTTCCGAAACGAGTGCATGGCTCCAAGGAAGGGTACGCCAGCCAGTACTACATTCTTGAGAGACTCTGCGCCCTTCCAGGTCTCAACGGCAGAATCGATATTCTGTGTGCCATATCGCAGATAGTAGCTGGCAATCAGGCCACCCATACTATGCGCGACAACAGAAATATCCTTCTTCCCTTCGGCCTGGAGTCGGTTGATGAGACTATCCAAGCTTCGAACAGCCTCCATGAGATCTCCACGCCAGTCATAGGTAAAGGGAATCACTTCCCGATTTTCCTGGTTAGAGAGGTGCAGTTGGTCGAGCAGTGAACCATAGACATCAATGGAGTAGAAAAGTGGAACCATCCGGACTTCATCAAGGATACTGTCGGGTTCCAAATTAATTGTTCCCTCAAATCCCAAGCCAGGAACGGGAAGGGTCAACGTTTGATCGCCGAACAGTGCCTCAGTGAGAGAAAAGAAAATCAAACTGCCATCTGTCTCACGCACTAAATGTGTCCCATAATAACCAGGCACTAGGATGATCGCTGACTCGACATTGCCAGCATGATTCTGTGCTGTTTGAAATTGTTGGTTACAGCCGATTAGCGACATGAGCACGGTGAGGACAGACAGAAATGTGATGAGAGGGTTCAATGTACGAACCATTATCGTAGACACTTTCAATGGATTCGAAGTGCTTCTGGTATCAGCATATGGATGAGTTTTGAAAAGTCCCTGATGATTAATATCCTTCCCGTTTTATGCAAATATTCTCTAGTGGCAGCTGTTTCCGTTTACACGTTTGTCTCAGAAGGTCATAGTGAGCAAATGAGTCTGTCGCAGCAGCGAGATCCCATTTCTGACAGAGCTGAATGGTATAGAGTAAGGATGCAGCCGTTTTAATAAGTGCCCAACCATATTCAAAGTGAATGGCCTCCTCTCCATGGAGTCGGCGATGGCTCAATGTTTGAAGCATCTCTACGGCAAACGGGGTGTTCTGCCAGTCTCCCGTATGGAATTGATGCCATTCGGGGTCTTGAGGGGTTTCGGTAGGTTTTGTTGCTCCGTCTTTGGGATTGGTAAATAATCCTCGCTGAAAACGACCATCGTTCAGCAGAGATGTATGGAAAAGGCGTCGCCATTGACTATCATCTAAATCCTGATTCACCGCTGACATGGTTTCGGGGGTCATTGCCCCACTCAGGCTATACCCCTGGACGATTCGGTCTGTTTTCAAGAGTTCGGGGTGATAGTCACCCATGCGGTCAGGGTAGGCGGTTGTACCCATCATCGGCGTAAGTTGGAGGGCCATGAAGTCTCGAAAGTGGACGGTTTGGTACTTCTCCAATAGGTGTTGGAGGGTATGTTCATGACAGAGGTGAAACGGATAGAAGAGGGCATTCATCGTAAGAAAAAGCTTGTTGAAACGAGGATGATTCTATGATGAATCGGGTGAAAAATCGGGTTATTGCCTGGTGGGTACGGGGGTAGTGTTAGGATTTCCTACAGACAAAATAGAAATTAATACTTTAATATCTTAATAAATATTAGTTGGTTGGGTAATGGATTCAATAATGTTTATAAGTAGGTGAATGAAAATGACATATAGCCAATGTAGGAAATGTTATTGTTAGTTTTATGACTTAAAATTATAAAGTAAACATTGATCTTATACTTTAAATTATTATAGGAGATTTTGGTGTATTCTTTGGAGATATTTTATCCTGGATTGAGAAAAAGTTAATGAATGAATAAAAGATAAAGTCCCACAGTGTTCACCCACCGAATTTTAGGGTTATGTATGGGGTCAGAAAATACGCGACAATGGAAATAATCATTCCGATGGCGGTCCCCAATAATCCACTAATATAGACTCCAAAAAGAGGGAAGAGAAACACCACGAGAATCATGATGCGGGCAAGGTCTTTGTGCTCTTCATCAAAGGCCTGACGTTGATCACCTTTGAGAGAATCGCTTAAAGAAAGATTGGAATGGAGAGTCATTGACGTTCCCAGCCTCAAGGGATTGATGAATGGTTTATGATAAAGGGGTAGTTTGTGATCAGCAACGGCTGGCTCCGGCACTTGGGGGAACTTCTCTAGCCCATTACGTCGTTAATGTCTCTCGCCTTTAATCCTATTTGTCGATCTTGAATATTTCATGGGAAGCGTAAGGTTTCTGAGGCCCTTTACATTTCTTCCCCACCCTCAAGGCAGGGCGTACATTCATCCATTTTAGGATCTCCATGGCGACTGCAATAATGACGAGTACATTGTCCACAGGTCATAAAACTCATTCGGACCCATCCATCGTCTCCGCACACATAACAATTTTTTTCTCGTTTTGCCTTCGGCATCTGTTATTCCTTCCAAGGTAATCTTGTCAATGCTTTCCCCAATAATTCACGTTAGTTGCTTCCCCAACGGCCCAATAAAGAAAATACTGTGTTTCCGGTAGAGAACCTTGCCCTCAAGAGGAAAATGGCAAAAAGGTCGAGCCCAGCCTTCATTATGACTGAACGTGTGATGTTAGGGTTGTTCGAAAACCGGAAGGGGAGCCTACAATATGAGTCCAGGTTCTGGCAAACGGTGTAGATCAATATTGAGGGAAAAGAGAAGCACCAGTGGTAGGTAAAGCACAAATTCATATTTCTTCGTTAAAATTGATTCCAGGAATAGGATTGCCAAGTTACCCTCATTTTGGGTATCTCTATATCTTGATTGAGCTCATCTATGGCCTGAATATTCAGTTTAAGTCGCGAAGACCTTTTAGCTTCATCAAGAAAGGAATGCAGCATGGCATGTGCTCGATGTGGCGGACTGATTGTAAAAGAGTCGGTGTATGACAGAGAAGGCAGTAGTCAAGTCATCCTCATGGATCGTTGCCTCCAATGCGGTCATATTGAAGATCCTGTGAGTGCGCGTAACCGTGCGCAAATCAGTCAATCTCCTACTCAGAAAGGTAAGGTCCGACGCGACCCCGAACATCCGTATCCACCTATTCAATTGGCCAAAGGGTAAGATGCCGCTACGGCGGTATCAACGAAAATTAGAGAACATCTCCAAAGACATCCTGGAAGGACGAAAGCTGACGGATATCGTCTGTGCTGTCACCCCCGGTGGAAGAAAGAACTTGCTTCCACAGATCTTGGCTCCACAATTGATTTCCGCGGTGGCCGATTCGCTTTCTTAGATTGTCCCACGCAAGGTTTTGCAAGATCAGGGCGCCCATGGTTTTTAAACGGGGTTTCTCGGGATGAGAAACCAAGCCTTGTGGGCCAATCTCGTCGTGCCAGCCCAATCGGAACTTCATCAAGAAACACCTAAAGAACGATTAGATCGTTTGTGAAAGAAAATCGAAAAACATGTCCGTACTCATGAACCGTCACATAGAATTGCACATGGTACGGTGAATCGAGCTGTCGATTTGCCGATTCGAAAATCCTGTACGGCCATGACGAAACCTGAACCCCACAGGGTCATGAAATGGGGCAGTAACGCCTATCCCCTATAGTCTGGAGCAGCTATTTCACTCAGGTGCGCATCCCCCGTGGTTACCGAATACAAAGTTCAATATGTCCGATGCCATTAATCAGAATTCTCATTACCAGGGCCTACCGTTTTGGTCGTATGGATTTCGCCCATTCTTTTTCAGTGCCGCATTGTTTGCTGGCGTGGCGATTCCATCCTGGGTGCTTCTTGTGAACGGGGCATATGACGTGGAGCGGCTTTTCCCGCCAAGAGAATGGCACGTGCATGAAATGGTGTTTGGTTTTTTGCCCTGTGTCATTTCGGGATTTCTCCTGACAGCCATGCCCAACTGGACCGAGCGTCCTCCGATGAGGGGGCTCCCCTTGATGCTTCTTCTCGCATTGTGGGTGACAGGGCGATTGGTCATCACTCTTCCGTGGTTCTCTCCGCTCATCTCGGTCCTGATAGATGGTGCATTTCTGGTGGTGGTGGCGGGCATTGTGTGGCGAGGAATTATCGCGGCAAAGGCGTGGGATCGGCTGCCGATGGGCCTCTTGATTAGTCTTTACGCGTACGCCAACTTGCTCTTTCATGGGTTGTTGATGAGTCATGCTTCTGCAGATGTGGCTGTGCGTATGGCTCTGACAATTATCATGGTGTTACTGGCCATAATTGGTGGCAAAATTACTCCAGGCTTTACCGAAGATGTCTTGGCTGAGGAGGATATGCTCAAAAAGCCTGCGCCATTTTCTCCCTTTGATGGTTTCTCAATTGTATTTCTTGGAGTTGCTGGAGTGGCTTGGATGATTTCTCCTGAATCAATGGGAGCTGGGTATGCGTTCGTGTTTGCTGGCGTGCTCCATTTCTTTCGACTGAGCCGTTGGTATGGTTGGCTCATCTGGCGTGAGCCTTTAGTCTTGATTCTGCATGTTGGATATAGTTGGTTGGCCATGTCGTTCCTGATTCTTGGCGGAGCTATTCTTGGCATCGGGGTGCATCAAGAAGACGCTCTACATGCGCTCATGACAGGAGCTGTGGGTGTGATGACGTTGGCGGTCATGACTCGAGCTAGTCTGGGCCATACAGGACGAGCCAAGCATGCTGGCCTTCTCACCGTCATCATCTATCTCCTTGTAAATCTGGGAGCAACACTTCGAGTCTTCGGCTCAAGCTTGGATCTATCGAGCGATGGTAGCCTTGCTGTAGCCGCAGGATGTTGGAGTGGCGCCTATCTGTTGTTCGTCATCAGCTATGGGCACATTCTGTTTGGAGAAAATCTAAAGGAAGAATGATCACGTCGAACCGTGGTCGTGGCGCGAAAGGAAAAGATAATTTTCGAGTAGTGTCTGAATTTACTATGTCTATACAATGGTTTCCAGGTCACATGAGTACCGCTCGTAGAGAAGCGGAGAAAAAGATGGAAGCGACCGATGTTGTTATTGAAGTGTTGGATGCACGTTTACCGGAAGCCAGTAGCAATCCGATGATTACGGAACTCCGGCTTCACCGACAACGACCTTGTTTGAAAGTGCTCAATAAAGCGGATCTGGCCGACCCTGTCGTGACTAAAGCGTGGCTCAACGTCTATAACCAGCAGGATGGAGTCAACGCTGTAGCGCTGTCCTGTAATCAGGCTGGGCAGGCTGCCAAAGTGCCTAATCTCTGTCAGCCCTTGGCTCCGCACCGCAATAGTAGCACCAAGCCCCTACGCATGCTCATCATGGGCATTCCTAATGTCGGCAAATCCACCTTTATGAACATGCTGGTCAATCGCCGCTTGGCCAAAGTGGGTAACGAACCGGCTGTAACCAGGATGCAGCAACGTCACAGCCTTAATGACCACATGACACTTACTGACTCGCCTGGCCTATTGTGGCCAAAAATTGAAGATCCGGATGTGGGATTTAAGTTGGCAACCATTTATGCGGTCACGGCCAAGATAATCGTTGACGAAGAAATAGCCGAATTTCTCGGGAATATTCTTCTCGCGGGTTACCCTCATCTGCTCGAAAAACGGTATGGGTACGTGGGCGACGATCTGAATGCCCCAGATCTCCTTGAGGTCATTGCAACTAAGCGAGGCTGTCTTTCAAAAGGAAGGGGTGGGGGAGTGGATAGGGAAAAAGCGGCAAAAATTCTTCTCCACGAATACCGCAATGGTATTTTGGGGCGCACTAGCCTGGAGATACCAGAAAGAAGTGATCTCCTAGCCTAGTCCCTCCTTGTAAACCTTTCCGGAAAAAACACACAAGAGGAAATTTTAGGATTTCTGGGTGAAATAGACACTTAACTTTCCATCATTTCCAGCCGAGTATCAAATTCATGTCCACATGAGACGCATCGGATACAGTCGGATTCGACCATCGGTTCGTCATCCCGGATACCCATGCCGCCACAATCGGGGCATCGTGCTAAGTGCAGCACATTGTCTTGGAGATTTTCATACCGAGTGCCCCGCAAACAGAAAATCGGTTGGTCATCGAGCAACCATGGTTGACAAGCTTTATTCACAACAGGGAGGACAAGGTAATGATGGGCGACATAATCCTGAATGGCTTTATGGGTGGTGAGTCCATCCTTGATCAGCAATCCAGTTTTGGCGTCATAGATGCCGTCATTCTTGACGACCGCTTTTGTTGGCCCCATGAGATACCTCCTTGTGACAGGATGAATCTGCTTCGCAATGGATCTGTTTCGACAAGTATGCCATAACGACATACCAGAAAAACAAGAACAAGATGTGGAAAGACAGCTACCTTACCATAGGAATGGTATCGAAGAAGTGTGGACATGACGTAGCCATTGAACGCTCGGCAATTCATTCATGAGCAGGAGAGCTGTTAATGAGGTCTCACAGGCACCCTAGTTGGGGACGTGAGGGATCTTGTTGCACAGGGAAAAGTCTAGTCGGTCAAATGTCTAAAAGGCAGACTCTGTCAATTGAATTATTTCTGACGGAGGAATCGAGGGCGGTCGCGAAGAGCGATCATGCGAATCAAATCGCGGACCGAAAGAATGCCGACGATCTTGCGGTTTTCGGTGACGGGGAGGTGCCGAATCCATTTGTCGGCCATAAGGTCGCTCGCATCATGGATCGTCCGATTAATATCGATGTCAATGAGAGGGTGATTCATCACGGCCTTGACCGTGAGTTGATTGGCATCTTCTTCTTCCGCCAACACCTTTTGGACAAGATCGCGTTCGGTCACAATGCCTTTCAGTTCCCCATCTTGCTGAACCAAAAGGGCGCCCACCTTTTTGCCCGCCATTTGTTGTGCTGCCTGTTGAACCGGAACCGCACCATCTATGGTTTCGATAGACCGTTGCATTAAGACACTGAGTGGGCGATACACATTATCTAATTCTCGGATGGGGCCAGACTCGGCATAGACAAAAAAGCGGACGAGGTCACGAATCGAAATCAGCCCAACGATTTCTTCGCCTTCTGCCACGCAGAGGTGGCGAATGCCATGTTGTTCCATGGCATGACTGGCATCTAGCATGGGACGATGACTCGCAATCGTCCGTAAGGGACTCGACATGAATTGAGCAACAGGAATGGTCGCGTCGGCTTGATCGGCAGCCATAACTTTGCGGATCAAATCGGTTTCGGAGACGAGCCCAACGATCGGCTGTTGATCCGCATCGGACCCCTCTCCTTGTACAACTAAACATCCAATACGTTTCTCCGCCATACGGCAGGCCACCTCTGTGGCGCTGGTTGCCTCGCTGACAAATTCAAGCTCCCGTTGCATGAACTCTTGAATAGCTACTGAAGAAAAGTCACTCATGCAGGCACCCAATTGGTTGAAAGTGTAGAGAACAAAAATTATGGATCATATTTAAAAAATAGGCAAACACTATAGCATAAATCCTGCTTTTTAGGGAGGCCATGCTTTTTTTGAACGAGAAGTTCTGCTGTTATGGAGTCGACGGGCAATGGAAAGGCGAATTGTTCGGAGAGGAAGAAGTGTGATTCCAGCGTGGAACAAGGGGAGCAATTCCCAGGGTGCCTGCGGCCTTCATGGCCTGTTCAACATGGTCCACAAGAACGAAATTGATCCCACGATCAAACAGGTTTTCTAACTCGTCCTGTAACTGTTCTTCGTCATTTTCCCTGAGCCACGAATAATTCACATGTACCCCAGCATTCTTTAACCGGTCCATTGCACGTTGTTTGGGTTTGCCGCGCACAAAGGGGACATAGGGGATCTCGATGAGCTGAATGAACTCAGCACAAGAATTGATGGTCGCATCAACGTACTGACTACGGGAAAGTTCGCGACTCATATTGGCGATCCAACTTTTTTGTCCAGCCTCTTCCGCAACCTGGTGTATTGCGGGAGCGGCCTTCTTTTGTGCGGCGAAGATCACTTGATCGAAACGATGGGCTTTGAGAATCGTCTCCGCCACCAGCTTGGCTACGTGAGGATCATTGTCCTTGATATCCACATTAATCCAGATATTCTCTGGCATGATGACCAGCGCCTCTTCCAATGTGGGAATTCTCTGTTGAGCTATCTCTCCGACACAAGACACTAGATTGAGGCTTTGCACATTCATGAGGGTCGACTCTGAGATCTGTAACTTTTGGTTCTTGCCCGTCACCTGATCATCGTGTGCGACGACGATGAAATCGTCGACGGTGGCACGTACATCAAGTTCTATCTGGTGGACACCTCGGCAGATCGCTCGCTGAAATGCCCCAACAGTGTTCACTGGGCATCCCAGTAGGCCGCCGCGGTGCGCGGAAATCCCGTGTTTTGGTAGGTCGATCTTAGGAGGGGAAGAGAGCGGACAGGAAACGGAAGGCAGAGTTGATGATGCACAGCCGAGCCAAAAGACCATGCTCGCACAAGCGACGATGAACCAGCGCCAGGTGCCTAACCCACATGCTATGGACATGTGACGACTACCACTGGACAACTAATTGGGCTTGATGTCTGTACAAAGCTGCGCAAAGGTGCCTCCGTCTTCAGTCTTCCATTGGGCGTGTGGTTTTTTCATCATCGCGCGGCACCATCCAACCGGGCCGTACCCGGCAAACGTCACCTTCATGGCTTCCTGCATAATGCGACGATCTTTGGCAAGGTCAGCGCATTGGGCTCCCATAATTTTTCCCGATATTTTCATCTGGTTCCCAACCCTATTAAAGCGAGTTTGAAATTCTTGAAAACGGCGCTGTATGAGTTCATCAAGGTTTTTGGCATTTTCGAGTGACGTGGGAAGGGGCATGGCCTGTCTGGTTTCAGCATCGGCTACGAGTTGATCAATATGGTTGTTAATCGTGCGGCATACATTTCTCACCTCTGCTGTCGAGGTCTTTTTCGTTATTTTTAATGGCGCATAAATTAAGGCTTCGAAGTTCTCAAAGGCGGTCGTGAGAAAAGAATGATAGTCGGCCGGTGGGGGATTATCTGAGCCATCCAAAGGTGGGGGTGCTTTCGCAAATGTAACAACGTGTAGGTTGGTGAGTAGGGTTATCAAAAAGAAAAGAGAAATGAATGGCATGTTTTAAACCTCCAACCCAAATCAGAGCGCAAAGAATCATTAATAATTTCGGTCAAAAACTATCATTCAACTAAAAGGGAGTCAACAAAAGGGACTGGCTGTGTGAAAGGCCAAACCAAACTGAACGGGAGCGACATCTTGCACGTGCCCAAGAAGTGGGAATTCTCAAAATTCCCCAAGGCACAGAACCGTGAGAGAAGAGGACACGAAAATATGAAGGTGATTAGTTCTCCAGCATAGGCTGTGGGGCTCCACCCATCAGTGTCAGAACCAATGCGAAAAGGACGGTCTGAACAATCCAGCCAATTAAACAGACACCAATAGCGCGGTAGGTGCTGTGATAATCCAAGGCTTGGCGCACTGCTATCACCATGGCGACCAACATCCATACACTGGCTAACAGATTCACAATCGTTCCTAGGCCGGGAATGATGCCAAAAATCCGAAGCAGTCCTGGGGCACTCGAAAATCCGATTGTCCGAAGTAGTTCACCATGGTCCGCAGAAGTTTGAGGTTCTGGCAGAAGTTTTGTGCCAATGATGTAGGTTAAAAACGCCCAGACATACCATCCGAGTAGCGAACTGACTGTGCCGATCACAAGACCTGTGAGTCCAGCTTGTTGCATAAATCCAATTCCACCGGCCAGACTTGATAACGCCACGACGCCGACTGCTTGGCCCATGGCATTCTTGTCGGCTTCCACTTCTTCGTAGAGGCGAATGTCGAGTTTGGCTGCTCGAATCATTCGATTCACAAATGGAGTCATAATGCGTACCTTTCATTCGTAAGGAAGGCTGATTTTGGCAAATTGTAAAGGATTGTGCCCGAGTGAACGGCCAGAAGCAATTGCTGAAATAGTCCTAAAAGATGTTTCTTCTATCAAATGATGTCCTTTGGTAAAGTTCAAGGAACACTTGCAGATCCTTTTCCTGGACTGCTACTGCCAATGCAGGTTTCCTTACATTGGCAAACGCCAGGGCCTGCAAGTCGTGGAAACCGCCCTTTCGTTTCTTGAGCTCGTCAGTGTTATTTCCTTGGTAGGCTAGGCTGGAATTCTCTTTCTGGTGGCGGCTTTCGCATCTGCGTTCTGGGGAAGCCATTTTTCCAATCAAAGAATCTGTTGTTTCGGTGCCCCCTGGACACTCACATAGTCCGGCTCAGGAAGTTTCCTGTTACCACAATCTTGGCTATTGAATTCAGACGAATCTAGCCGGAAGACTTTTTCGTAGTTATGATGAATAGTCGGGTTTACGTTGGAAACTTTGGAAGAAACCAACCTCGTATTAAATAAGGATTAATTGATGAGATTATTTTTCTGGGCCACAATGTTCATGTTTCTTATCGCGTCACCGGTATTTGGAGAGGGTACTTTTGAACAGTGGATGAAGAAATTCAAAGCCGAAGCCATTGAGCAGGGGATTTCACCTACGCTCTTGGACCAGGCTTTTGAGGGCGTTGCCCCTATTCCTCGGATACTGGAATTGGATCGAAAACAACCAGAATCCCGGATGACGTTTAGTGAGTATCGCCAAAAAATTGTCTCCCAACAGCGGATTCAGCAGGGACGACGAATGATGACTCAATATCGTGGTCTCTTAGAAGAGATTGGACAACGTTATGCTGTCCAACCTCGATTTATTGTCGCCTTGTGGGGGATTGAAACCAATTATGGTAAAAATAGTGGGGGGTATCACATTATAGGCGCCTTAGCGACATTAGCTTTTGACGGACGGCGAAGCCAATATTTTCGAATGGAGCTATTGAATGCCTTTCGGATTTTGCAAGATGGTCATACCTCTCTTGATACCATGATGGGTTCGTGGGCGGGAGCTATGGGACAATGCCAATTCATGCCCTCGAGTTTTTTGAAGTTGGCTGTAGACTATAATGGTGATGGACGAATAGATATTTGGAATACCCCTGCTGATGTATTTGCCTCGGCCGCGAATTACCTCTCAAAATCCGGTTGGCGTGGAACACAAATTTGGGGGCGACGAGCACAACTCCCACCAGAATTTAATACCCAACAGGCCAGCTTGAAAATTACTAAGCCTCTTCCGGTTTGGCAAAACATGGGAATACGTCAGCATGATGGGAGTGACCTTCCTCATTCAACGATAGACGCTTCGATCGTGTTGCCGGATGGAAAAACTGGTCCAGCCTATCTGGTTTATAACAATTATCGGGTCATCATGAAGTGGAATCGTTCTACGTATTTTGCCACCAGTGTGGGTCTCTTAGCTGATGCTTTCGTGGAGTAGGAAAGGCGCGTTGTAAGAAAGGCAGGATGGCTCTAAATGCTGTGAGAAAAGAGGCTAAGATTCAGAGCTGACGGGTGACGGTTCTTCTGTTTCCGTTTCGGTGACGACTTCTTCTTTGATGATTTGGACGCTTTTAATTGAGCGCTCGTCAGCTTCGTGGATGATAAGTAAGCAATTGTCGGTACTGACCTTTTCGCCAACAGTGGGAATGTGTCCAAGTTCTTCAAGGATGAGCCCACTGATTGTATTTTGTTCGTCGTCTAATTCGACTTCTAAGAATTCATTGATACGGCGAACTTCTGTTCGGCCATCAACCAGAATTTGATTTTTGCCAGTTCGGCGAATCCATTCTTCGTGAAGATCGCCCTCGTCTAATATTTCGCCGACCACTTCCTCTAATAAATCTTCCACGGTTACGAGGCCGATGACCCCGCCAAATTCATTGACAACCAAGGCGATATGCCGTTTTTCTTTTTGGAATTGCTTCAAGAGTTCATCGGCTGGTTTGGTTCCTGGAATGAAGAGGGTCGGCTTGGCCAATTCATTGAGTTTTCGTTGAGTGTGGCCTTGGGCTAATTCCATTAAGGCATGGCTTCGATAAAGGATGCCGGTAATATTGTCTGGGTTTCCATCATGAATTGGAATACGTGAATATTTGGCTTTATAGAGTTCTTGCCTGGCACCTTCTAGGGTTTGTGTTCCATCCAACATGAACATATAGATGCGCGGAGTCATGACATCTTCTGCCGTGACGTCATTGAATTCGAAGACGTTTTTGATCATTCTGACTTCGTCTGTTTCCAGAACTCCAGCCTTGCCCCCGGCATCCAACATGATTTTAAGTTCTTCTTCAGTGATAAAGGGTACGGTTAAACCGCGTCCACCTGTTAGTTTGAGGATGAAGGGTTCGAGAAAATACAAGAATGGAAAAAATAGCTGTTCGAGCCAATAGATGGGATAGGCCAGAATTTGAACGGCGGTTTCGGCATATTTCGCGCATAAAGTTTTAGGTACAATTTCTCCAAATAATAAGACCATAAACGTTAAGAGTCCGGTGGCTACGGCAACGGCCTCCGAACCAAACATCCGAATCGCAATTAAGGTGGCCAACGACGCAGCCATGATATTCACAAGATTGTTCCCGATCAGAATGGTCGAGAGCAGACGTTGGGGGTTGGATCGTAGTTTCAGGGCCATTTTAGCCCCTTTGCGGCCTTCATCGGCCAATGTTTTCAGTTTAGATTCTGTGATGGAGAAGAAGGCGATTTCTGCCCCTGAGAAGAATGCTGACAGTCCTAGACAGATAAGGACGGCGAGAAAATCCATAGGTGGATTAGCGTACTCCAGCAGGGCAAGTGCAGGAGATAGTCCTTGAGGTTGCTACCAGATTGGAGAAACGAGCTATGAATGAGAAAGGTATCAGAAGATGTGAAGAGGAATTAATAGTTTGGCCAGAGAATTCATCGGCGATGCGATGTCTTGACCCATCAGTATCCATGTAGCAACTAGGCTACCATAGGGCAATGGATTATGGCAATAATTTGAGTAAGAATACGAAAATACACTTTAATATTCAATGAGTTGTATAGTTGAAAGTGAGAATAAAAGCCTCAAATCTAAAATCTTTCTTTAGCACCTTCGCCACCAAATTCAGGCGGTTTTCTTGGAATCAAATGGGCTGAGTTGGGCGCGATGCCATTCCCCGATGCTGAGCCCACGTCTTTGACTTGTACCAGAGGATATTGCTTTGCGAGTCGTTCACGTAGGATCATCTCTGCTGTCAATGAGAACTAACCCTACAATTAAACCACTGTGTTTTGTCAAAATAATGAAAATGCGTCCTACGTGAACAGTAAGAGGCAAGTAATAAAGATTGTGGCTAGATATTAGGATGCCACACAACTATCCCAATGAATTTTTGATGAGGAAAGCAATTTATGGATTTTAATCTAGAGTGCGGCGATCAATATACCGATAACATTGTCGATTCAAGACAGGATATACGGAAAAAATGGGGGTTCCACTGGGAATAACTGCGTTATCAATGCCGGGATTGAGGGCCAAGTGTAAATTCACAAAATTAAAACTCAATCCTTCTTGCCAGGGCTGTGAGAGATTCTCAACATAAGATTCAACTTTGTCCGAGGCATAGGATCGAGTCATGAGTCCAGCGCCACCCTGGAGCCCATATTCAGCTAGATCGGGAGCCCCCTGGATGAGGAGAGAGACGATGGCGGCATCAAACCAGACTTTGACGTTGCAACTGACTTGGATAAATGGACCTAGACTTCCGGTATGTTCTAACACAGCCATAGGATAGGCTAGTTCTGGAGGAATCGAGGGATTCTCTTCAGAGGCGTGTTGTGGAAATTCCTGATCTTTGATTGCCGATACGGATACAAAAATAAGATTAGGATCTTGGAGATCAACATCTAATACCTGGCCATCATGGTAACTGCATAATTTGCCCATTTCATACCGTAAGGGAAAGGAATAGCCCATCTTCCCATAAAAAATCCGGATGCCCCCTTCTAAGGGTTCTTCGGGACTCCGGCTTATTTTTAAATCAAAGGGTAAAAGAAGATGAAAGGCGTTTGTCCGAGCATTGATGAATGGGGCGCAGGCGCCTGGAAATTCTTTATGTATCGAGTCATTGTCGGGTTCGAATTTTTTCGGAGTCCCTCCAAAATGCTGGGCAGTTTTTGCCTCCTTGGTTAAGCGATATTTTTCCTGGTAATAGCTGGAGGCCCGTTTTTGTGCAATTTCCAAATAGTATTCTGGAAAATCCGATTCGATGATCAGTGTTTGCCGGTCCAGCGCTTGGGGTCGGGCAACCTTCATGGCCTCGCTATAGCGCTGTAGGTCGCTTTGGGTTTTTTGAATTAAATGTTCGAGGTCCTGGCCTAATTCAGGATCGTTATATCGTGTCTTGGGTAAAATTTGGCGAGCTTTTTGCAGTATTTCCAGTTTCATCGTATAGCGTTTGGGCTCGGCAGAAAATACCGTGGCAGTGGCCATCATTAAATTAAATTGTTCTTCAGGGAGTAGGCCCAATGAGCCGAGATCATTTCCCTTCACAAAGGCTAATGCTAAGGGCCCAAATGCCTCTTCTTGGCGGAGATGGAGGGTCAGGAGATAGTTGAGATAAGCACGTGCATCTTCGTGTGTCATGATGAAATCTCCATAAAAGGCTGGCATTCTAAGGCAACTCCATCAGAGGGGCAAGGGTGGTGAATGATTCTTTACAATTGCAAACCAAGAATATCAATAATCATTTGTACATCTGTTGGAAAAGGCATTTTTGGCAAGAAATCTACCGGTGCTAGGCTGAAAAAAAGAAAAAGGGGGTCTTCAATGAATCATATTCCAACTAATCAAAAAAAAATGGGCAAGACCTTGCGTCTGGGATTGGCTCTTGCTGGTTTCTGGGTGGGGCTGGTCGTCGCTCCGGTGGCTGCTGAGGGAGAGGCAAAGAGGAACACTCCTACTTCCACCTCTCAAAAAGACTCTGGGCTATCGACTGATACTCTCCAAAAACAAATCACGGAATTGGATGGACAAATCCAAAAATTGCGTGAACAAAGCTTGGAATTACAAGAAAAGACGCAGGCCAAACTTCAAGCTCAACTAGAGTTTTTAAAGCAAGAACGAGATACCTTGATTCCTCGTATTGAAAAACTGCGTGATAACAGTGAGTTGGCTTGGCAAGATATTAAGGGAAATATTCAAAAGGCGATCGAAGATTTGAATGCCTCAGTTCATGCGATGAAAAAATGATCTATTAAAGGGGTGCGCTTCTTTTTACGTCCAATCGTTCCCGACATTCCTTTTGCGTCAGATTGACGATCTTTTGGTGTTTTGTTCTTTCCCCTTACTTATACCTGGGGCTTGCTTCAGGTCCTCACGCTTTTTACACTTCACGGTCTATGACAAAATCCTCATTGGTTCAACAATCAGAACAGGTTTTGGAATGGCATCAATTGCTCGATGCCGTGGCTGAGGAAGCTCTATCAAGTATGGGCGCCGAACTGTGTCGTGTGCTTCCCTTTGCTCAAGATGTTGAAATGGCGCGGGTGCAACAACAGGAAACGTTTGAAATGGTTCAGATGCTTGAAGGGGATTCGCCACTCTCAAAATTGAATTTCCCAGATATTCGTCTCCTCCTTGGGCGTGCCGCTAAAGGCGGTGTGTTGGAAGGCATCGATTTGAGAGAAATTTTCCTAGTGTTGTCCATGAGCCAAAGCACGAAGCGATGGTTGGAGGAGCATGATGAAGGTTGTCCCACAGCAAGTACACGAGCTTCCAAGATTGAGAGCTTTGATTGCGTGAGGCAAACGATTGATCATTGTGTGGATCCCCAGGGGCATCTTCGTGAATCAGCGAGTCCCGCTCTTCACCAACTCATACAAAAAAGTCAGAACCTTCGCCAAGGCATGAGGCAGCGATTGGAACGTTTGGTGTCATCACCCCAATACGAAGAACGGTTACAAGGCCAGTATTTTGCTGAACGTGGAAATCGTTATGTCATTCCCGTAAAGGTGGAACGCCAACATGAGGTCGATGGCATTATTCATGATATTTCCAGCAGTGGGGCCACGGTTTTCGTTGAACCGCGACAATTGATCGAATCAAATAACGCCATTAAGTTTGCAGACCTGCAAGTGGCCCAGGAGACACGTCGAATCCTGCAGGATCTATCCGATACCGTGGCTGAAAATGTTGGCCCTATTCAAGAAAATATTCGACAGCTGGCCGAGTTGGACTGCCTCATCGCAAAAGCGAGGTTGAGTAGGAATATAGGGGGATCCCTTGTCCATCTCAATGAGCATCATCGAATACATCTCAGACACGCCAAGCACCCACTCTTGGTCTTAACGAAAGACCTTGTCGTGGCCAATACTATTCATCTTGATAAAGAGATTCATACCTTAATCATTTCCGGACCAAATGCTGGAGGGAAAACGGTTACTCTCAAATTAGTCGGGTTGATTGCTTTAATGGTGAAAGTTGGTCTTCTGCCCCCTTGCGCTCCCGATTCTGAAATGATTTTTTTTGAACGCGTCTATGCAGATATTGGCGATACTCAGGATCTGACCCGAGATCTTTCCAGCTTTTCCGGCCATATTCTCTCACTGATTACCTTACTAGAAGATCTCCAATTTCAGAAAACAGCCTCCACTCAGGCATCCTTGGTGTTGTTAGATGAGGTTGGCAGTTCAACTGATCCTATAGAAGGTGCCGCCTTAGCCGAAGCGATTTTACACCGTTTGAGTGGGTTAGGGTGTATCAATATTGTCACCACCCACTATCCTTCCTTAAAAACGCTTGCGTATCGAAATTCGCAGGTACGTAATGCCAGTCAGGAATTTGATCTGGAAGGCCTTTCACCGACCTATCGATTGATTGATGGAGTCCCAGGGGGGTCGTCGGCCTTGGATATTGCTAGTCGCTTAGGATTAGAGCAAGAAATTCTTCACCATGCATGTGGATTAATCCAGCGAGACGATCAAGATCTTGACCAGGTTTTTCAACGGCTTCAATCCACCTATGCTCAGTTGGAAGAAGAGCGATCCCAGGTCCATATGCGTCATGAAGAAGCCCAAAAGATATTTAAAGAGGCTCATGTTCTACGTGAGAACCTGGCTGCTCAGGAACGCGAAGATCATCAACGACATCGTCAGCAATGGCAGCGGGAGTTTTCTAAGGCGCAACGCCAAGTGAATGAAATTGTCGACAGTCTTAAAAAAGAGAAAAACCCATCTCAAGTACAAGCGATGCGTCGATCCATGGGCTCAATTGATCGCCATATCAAAGAACAATTGCCCATGCCGGAGCTTCCCTCATTTCGTATGCCCAAGGCAGGGGATTTTGTGGAAATTGATGAGTTAGGCACCGTGGGCATATTGCAAGACGATCCTGAAGGAAAAAAACAGGTCTCGATTCGCGTGGGTTCGCAAACCATTAAAATTGCACCCTCAGCAGTACGCGTGGCGTCATCATCACGCGCAAAAACCAAATCTAAACCTCAAACTCCTCAAGGTTCGACTGGTTCTTCTCTCGTGGCAACCAACCCTTTAATGAAAACAGGTTTCTATCAACAGGAGCATGATCTTCGTGGCATACGACTGGAAGATGCCCTGGAGAGAACCACCGCCGCGTTAGATCAAGCCCTCATGGATCAAGCCAAATATGTGAAGATTATTCATGGGCAAGGATCTGGTGCGTTAAAAACTGGGATCCGAGCGCTTTGTCAAGCGTCACCCTACACCGAAAATTATCGTGCGGGGGATCCGGGTGAAGGTGGAGATGGGGTCACGATTATTGAATTGCGGTAGAGGAGGGCGGAGGCGTTTGATTCTTAAGGCCTATCTTGGCATTTCGAATAAAACCTTCGTATTTGGGGCGTCGCGTGGGACTTCCTTTCGTCATTGAACGAAACTCTTCTTCGTTTAATGAGGCTAATTGGGATAATTGAGGGTGAATGGTCCACGATGAAGGTTGAAAATGAGGTTCAACCGTTGCCTGGGCATTGACATTGAATGGGCAGATATCGAGGCAGTCATCGCAACCAAAGATTCGATTGCCCATTTTTTTTCGCAATTCAGGTGCGATGTCTGTTAATGACCCACGATGTTCAATGGTGAGATACGAAATACATCGTTCGGCGTCGAGTTGATACGAGTCTACAATTGCGTCGGTTGGACAGGCTTGAATACATAATGAACATGATTCGCATAGATCTATCGCGGGCTCATCTGCTTCCAGTTCTATGGTTGTCAGAATCTCTCCTAGCAATAACCACGAACCATAGTCAGTCGAAACCAAATTTGTATGTTTGCCAATCCACCCAATCCCAGCTTCCTGTGCCCAGGCTTTCTCCATAATGGGTCCCGTGTCGACATAACAACGTGTCTGTATTCCAGAGATCTGTTTGTGAAGATAGTCTTCTAGTTGTTTGAGCCGGGTTTTCATCAGGTCATGGTAGTCCTTTCCCCAGGCGTAGCGAGCAATTCGTCCAGCTTGTTGCGACTCATCCGGAACATGGTCGGTGTAGTAATTCATCCCCACTATAATGATTGATTGGCAATCTGGAAGTACTTTGGTGGGGTCTGAGCGACGCTGCGGGTCTCGTTCCATCCAAGCCATAGTGCCATGGAAACCTTGCCCCAACCAATGGGTTAACCGACTCCATAAACGCTGGGGGAGCGGTACCGAGTATGTCTCAGGTATTGGATCATGAGAGGAAGTACCGAAATCAGAACTTGGAGGAGGAACATGCGCAATGCCAACGGCATCAAATCCCAACGACTGAGCTTGAGCTTTAATCAGGCTAACAAGAATCGACGAGGAAGCCATGTATGTGGACACTTCCTTCGGTGAAAATGAAGAAAAGAAATTATTTTTGTTGAGGAAAAGCAGGACTTGCGGATGGAACATTCCCAGTGCAGTTAAACATGACCGTAAATCGACCTGTACATTGTTCGGTCTGACAGGCCTGGCACGTGCCTACAATAGAGGTTTTCCAATCGGTTTTTTTTTGGTCAAATTGGCAGGAGGTGGCCCCTCCCTTTGAGGCTTCGGCCCATGGCTCATCATAGCCGGGAAATTGAGCAACCGTACAACCATCTATAATTGGGACACGACATTCGGCCTTTTTCTCATCTTTGACCATGCCAATGGTGCAATTAGATTCAGTGCGGGATTGAGCCTCAGCGGCTCCTGCAGGATCAACTATGAGCCATGTGATGCTCATCAACAACATACCGAGAGACAGAAATATGAAGAATCGATGGATCGGCAGATTTCTCAAAGGTGCATTTTGATGTGAACTATTCATGGGTACCTGTTTTTCGTAAAAATAAATGAAAAGAGAACGATCACTTTCTTTAGAAGACATTGTTCACTTATACCACATTCCCAAAACTGCCTGTCAAAAATTTTTGTTTTCTGTTCCTCATGATTCTTGGAAGGCAATGTTTAAACTATGTTTGGTGATGAACGCATCTTACAGATTGCAGTGCAAAAAAAACCTGGAGGGTTGGCCCCTCCAGGTTTTTCATTTCTCGATGTATTAAGTGGGGAAGAATTACATCATTCCGCCCATGCCGCCCATGCCACCCATACCACCCATGCCGTGATCATGACCGCCACCGCCCATTCCTGCATCTTTCTTTTCTTCAGGAATATCCGTGATCATGACCTCAGTGGTCAGCATGAGGCCTGACACACTTGCTGCATTTTGTAGGGCGCAACGAGCCACTTTGGTGGGATCGATCACACCGGCCTCAACCATATCCACGTATTCGCCTGAGGCGGCATTGTAACCACGAAGATCACTTTCCGCTTTGACTTTTTCAACAATGATAGACCCTTCGGCTCCGGCATTGATGGAGATTTGGCGAATTGGCTCTTCTAATGATCGGCGCACAATATCGACGCCAACCTGTTGATCATGGCTAAGTTTCATTTTTTCCAAAGCTGGGATGCAGCGAAGTAAGGCCACGCCACCACCTGGTACAATGCCTTCTTCTACGGCGGCTTTCGTGGCATGCAACGCGTCTTCTACGCGAGCCTTCTTTTCTTTCATTTCAATTTCAGTCGCGGCACCGACATTAATGACGGCCACACCACCAACCATTTTCGCTAATCGTTCTTGCAATTTTTCTCGATCATATTCAGACGTGGTTTCTTCTACTTGGGCTTTGATATTCTTGACACGACCTTCAATCCGCTTCGGATCTCCAGCACCTTCCACGATCGTGGTGTTGTCTTTGTCGATATTGACTCGTTTGGCTCGCCCCAAATCAGTGAGTTTCACGGTTTCAAGCTTCAAGCCAACTTCCTCGGAAATCACTTGACCGCCAGTCAAGGTCGCAATATCTTCCAACATGGCCTTTCGCCGATCACCAAAGCCTGGAGCCTTCACAGCAGCCACATTCAACGTACCACGCAATTTATTGACGACCAAGGTGGCCAAGGCTTCGCCTTCGACATCTTCAGCAATGATGACGAGAGGTTTGCCCATTTTTGCGACTTGTTCCAAGATGGGGAGCAAATCTTTCATGGCACTGATCTTCTTTTCCACGATGATAATAAACGCATCTTCCATGGTTGCTTCCATGCGATCAGCATTGGTCACAAAGTAAGGGGAGATATATCCACGATCAAATTGCATGCCTTCGACCACATCCAATGAGGTGGACATGGACTTGGCTTCTTCCACGGTGATCACACCATCTTTGCCAACTTTGTCCATAGCTTCGGCAATGAGATCTCCAATGGTTTGGTCATTGTTGGCGGAAATAGAACCAATTTGGGAAATTTCTTTTTTGGATTGGCAGGGCTTGGAGACTTTTTTAAGTTCTTCGATGGCCGCTTCAACGGCTTTGTCGATCCCTCGTTTGATTTCCATAGGGTTGCCGCCCGCGGTGATGTTTCTTACGCCTTCACGATAAATAGCTTGAGCCAACACGGTCGCAGTCGTGGTTCCGTCACCAGCCACGTCACTCGTTTTGCTGGCCACTTCCTTCACGAGTTGAGCGCCCATATTTTCATAGGGATCCGCCAACTCAATTTCTTTGGCCACGGTCACACCGTCTTTGGTAATGGTTGGTGCCCCAAATTTTTTGTCCAAAATAGCATTACGCCCTTTTGGTCCTAAGGTCGCCTTTACGGCATTGGCCAATTTATTGACGCCGGAAAGAATCGAACTTCGTGCATGTTCACTGTATTGTAACTGCTTAGCCATACATCTCCTCCTTGGAAATC
>JAJDBR010000229.1 GCA_029261275.1 Nitrospirales bacterium | reverse complement strand
TGCCATCTTGGGCCTTGCGGTGGGCAGCAAGATACAAATTTTAGCGCCCATTGTGCGCGGACGAAAAGGCGAATATCGCAAGGAACTCTTGGCTGCGAGAAAAGCCGGATTTGTTCGAGCGCGTATTGATGGGGCGATCCGGGATCTTGGCGAGACGATTCCCTTACATAAACAGCGAAAGCATACCATTGAAATTGTCATTGATCGGGTCATCGTGAAGGCCGATACGAGTGTTGCACGACGTCTCGCTGAGTCCGTAGAAACGGCCCTCAAGATGACCAAGGGGCTGGTGGGTGTGCTCACAGAAGATGAACACGTTCGGATATATAGTGAACAGTTGGCCTGTATAGACTGTGGGGTCAGTTATTCGGAAATCGCGCCACGCGTGTTTTCCTTTAATAGTCCCCATGGCGCCTGTCCTGAATGTGATGGGATTGGGTTTGAAGCTTCAGGTTGTCCTGAGCATGAAGAATGGACATTTAAGACGCCTTGTGCGGTTTGTAGAGGAGGCCGTCTGAAACAGGAAAGTCTGGCCATCAAAATTGGGGGGCAATCCATTGCAGAGATCACGCATTTGTCCGTGCGTCAAACGTTAGAGTTTCTGGATGCCTTGAATCTCACGGATCGTGAGCAATTAATCGGGCAACGCGTGATAAAAGAAATTCGTGAACGATTAGAATTTCTTCTCAATGTGGGATTGACCTATCTCACGCTGGACCGTCCTTCGGCCACCTTATCGGGCGGCGAAGGTCAACGCATTCGATTGGCCACGCAAATCGGATCGGGATTGGTCGGGGTCCTCTATATTTTGGATGAACCCAGCATCGGCTTGCATCAACGAGACCATCAGCGGTTGTTGAAAACGTTGCTGCGGTTGAGAGACATGGGGAATACCGTGGTGGTCGTCGAGCATGATGCCGAGACCATGCGGGCTGCGGATTATGTCTTGGACTTGGGCCCAGGAGCTGGTGTGGAAGGTGGAAAGGTGGTGGCTCAGGGATCCCCATCCGTCGTCATGGCGGATGCGACCTCGCTCACTGGTCAATTTTTGAACGGAAGCCGGCGTGTCGCGTTGCCGCTTCGTCAACGAAAGCCAAAGGGATTTCTGTCAATTAAAAATGCCGAGAAGCATAATCTCAAAAATGTCTGTGTGAATATTCCTTTGGGGCTGTTCACCTGTGTAACGGGGGTCTCAGGATCGGGGAAAAGTACATTGGTGATCGATGTGGTGTTTCGGTCGCTGGGGCAAGGCTTTGCCCAGAACAAACCCGTCTTTGAAGGATGTCGAAAAATACAAGGTCTTGAGCACTTAGACAAACTTATTGATATTGATCAGTCACCGATCGGACGGACGCCTCGTTCAAACCCGGCCACCTACACAGGGCTCTTTAGTTTTATCCGTGATGTGTTTGCGCAATTACCAGAGTCTCGAGTACGAGGGTATAAACCGGGCCGGTATAGTTTTAATGTCAAAGGTGGCCGATGCGAAGCCTGTCAGGGTGACGGCTTAATCAAAATTGAAATGCATTTTCTCCCAGATATTTATGTGACCTGTGAAGTCTGTTCTGGGCAGCGGTATAACCGGGAAACCTTAGATGTGCTGTATAAAGGGCGAACCATTGCCGATGTGTTGAATATGACGGTGGCCGAGGCGCTGGAATTTTTTGTGAATATCCCACCCATACGTGTGCGGTTACAAACGTTGTCCGATGTCGGGCTGCATTATATCAAGTTAGGGCAATCAGCCACGACCTTATCAGGCGGAGAAGCGCAGCGAGTGAAGCTCTCCAAAGAACTGTCAAAACGACCGACTGGTCGAACTCTCTATATATTAGATGAACCCACAACCGGCTTGCATTTTGTCGATATTCAACGGCTTCTGGATGTGCTTGATCGATTGGTGGAAACGGGGAACACCGTGTTGGTCATCGAACATAATCTCGATGTGATTCGAAATGCCGATTGGATTATCGACTTAGGGCCTGAGGGCGGAGATCAAGGCGGGTCTGTGGTTGCTGAGGGAGCGCCACAATCCGTGATGCAGGTTCCGGCTTCATGGACTGGACAAGCCTTGTTGGAGGAGAAGAAGGTCATGAAGAAACATTAAGACTTCTTCTTGTAAATATTCAGCCCAATTTTTTCTTCTCGATCAGGGATCGAAATATTTCCTTCAGTGGAAGCAATAATGATGGTTTTCCCTGAAGAGGAGGGCCCAAATTCCTGTGAGAGGTCCACCTTGATCGTTAACATGGTGCCATCGACGGTCAATTCGACGTTTTTCATGTGCGTGTCCTCTCTCGGTAATAATCAAAAAACAAAAGGATGAATGCTCTTTTGGAAAATGCCATGTTCTAGTCTGAAAATCCAACTGCCGCCATGAATGTCACCACGCCACACACAAAAGGAATGAGAGAGGTATAGAGGACCCATTTGCCTTGCGTCCAAGCTTTGCTTGAATCGAATTGAGGGGCCTGACTTTTGAAAATAAATTCATACACGAAGATGAGGGTCCCTAGAGTCAGCACAATCGTTCGACTGGTCCGAGGCCAGGTATAGAGACCAACCAACAAGTAACTCGTCAGGTGAAATCCACTAAAGGCGCAGAGGATTGGAGAGAGCATGTAATAGAGAAAAAGGGTCGACAGTGAATTGGATCCCATGGATCGTGAGAAAGACAGCTCAGGATTGTTCATTTGGTGAGTTCAGTGGGGACCGAGGACACGGTGTTTCCTGAAGCGGTCGCCAACTGTTTGGCGTCACACGTGAGGCAGACACGAGGACGTCGTTTAAGATAGGAGATTTTCCCGCTAGCCAAACAACTATAATGAACGAAATCTTCGCAAATACTACAGCGGGACCACCCTCCACGCAGCATTGTGTGATTGCGATACAGCCCTTTCCCGCAGACCCCACAATGTTCGGGTTCGATGCCAAGGAGCAACGGCTCCCATTCCCCTGCTCGATTTCGAATACTCATAGGGGGACAGTATACTGAGGCTGCGTTGATGAAAACAATGAGGACCTAGAGTTCAGATCTGCTCTGTAGTGGATCCTGCTTACCATTTTATTCAGGACAATTTGGTAATGCCGGGTTTCGTCCCGGCGGCCTAGGCCCTTTTGTTTCGGCAAAAGGACCCAAAACCAATGACGCCCTGTTCGGCAGATTAAGATGGGTCGGACGCCAGAGGGAGAGCGGACCAACTCGCTGCGCTCAAACAAGGCCCGCAGGATAATAAGAGCGTCCGTCCCCAGGGCCGAACAGCAGGCGTCGGATATTCAACTTTTCCTAGTCCCTACCCTGTCATTCTCGACATTTTTCATCGAGAATCCATCTGATCTTTCTTGGGCGCCTGTCTCCATTGCTGAGATGACAAAAAATACTCAAAATGTGACACTTCCATTTAAGAACTGTGACATTTTTGTCCATACCCAATGAGCATAGGGGTTTTGTAAGGTTTTGATAGACAAAATGTTTAAACATCAAACACAGTCTTGGTAGGATGGATAATGTCACTGAATATCCCATTCTGTTAAATGGTTTCTCCAATAGAGGCATTTTTGGAAGAAACTAATTAGTTTCGTTTCGAAAGGCGAAGATGGCATTATCGGAATTCTACGAATCGACTATCATAGAAGCCAAGGCATCGTTTGGTTATTCCAACTTTGCATGTGATCCAGACCAAATTACACGAGTTCTTGGTATCACTCCAGATGAAATAACGCGGAAAGGTGAAGAGTGGACCACTCCCGCTGGAAAGATCCGCGCAAGACCATTCAATTCATGGGGAATAACTAGCAAGACATCCTCTAAAGATGTCAATTTTCACCTGAGAAATCTCCTTAAACGTCTTGGTAAAAAGCATGAGCTTGTCCAAAAAAAGTGGGGGAAGGGAAGTTTTGGAATTACATGGAAAAATAACTATTTATACGCTGGCACGGGTCCTTTCTTTGAAGTTGGCGTCTTACAAGGAATTGCGAGATGGCAGGCTGAGCTATACCAAGACATTTATCAAATTGACCAAGATGAGATAAACAATCAAGGGGAAGAAGGTTTACGCCGACTATCTCGTGATGAACTTCAAAGGGTTTCAAAAAACTATTCTCGTGATAATAAATAGAGAGTGAAGGTCCAGATAAGACCTGGACCTATTAAATCGTTTTCCCCGTGCCTTCGGTACAGCGAATGTCGTCCACCTTTTCCCCTGTGTGATGTGCATTTGTTTCCGACGCCTGCTGGCTGGCTCCTGGGTCGGATGCTCTTATCGTTTTGCGGGCCTTGTCCGAGCGCAGCGAGTTGGCGCGCTCCTGCAGTTTGCATCCGTCCCATCAGATGTGGCCAGCTTGGGCGTCAATGGTTTTGGGTCCTTTTGCCGAAACAAAAGGATCTCGGCTGCCGGGCCGAAACCCGGCATCACCAATAACTATGCTTTTGCGATTGAGCCGAGAGGCTTATGTGTGCAGTTGTATTCATTAGACCTCAAGGGGGAAAGATCCAGGATCGAGATTTTACGCTTTGCTTCTCCCTTCGCCGACGTCTTCCGCCTCACGCTTCCCGAGATTGCACCCTGCAAGTTTGACCGTGAAAAATTCTTTTGATACGGTCTTTCACTATTTTCTAGCCTAAATTAAAGTCTTTTCACTCTCCTGTGGACATTCACCAGTATTTAGAGCAACAGCGTCAACGGGTTGACCAATTTCTGGAACAAAGTCTTCCAGAGAGTTTGTCTGACCCCGAGAAGCTTTACGACTCTATGCGGTACAGCCTACTGGCCGGAGGCAAACGCGTGCGTCCAATTTTGACGATTGCGGCGGCGCAGGCGTTAGGGCATGACCATGATTCCATGTTGCCCTTTGCCGCATCGTTGGAATTCGTCCACACGTATTCGCTTATTCATGATGACCTGCCGGCGATGGATGATGATGATTATCGACGGGGTCGGCTCACCAACCATAAAGTGTATGGCGATGGGATGGCGATTCTAGCGGGAGATGCCTTGCTCACCATGGCCTTTGAATTATGTAGCCAAGATCCCGGAAACCATGGTCTGACAGCTAGTCAACAATTACAGATTGTCAGGGAGCTGGCGTATGGCTCAGGCCATCAGGGAATGGTGGGTGGTCAGGTGATGGACATTCAGGCCGAAAATCAAGAGGTTGAGTTATCACATCTTCAAAAAATTCATTCCCATAAGACAGGACAATTGATTCGAGCGGCGGTCCGTATTGGTGGAATTATTGGTGGCGCTTCGTCCACGCAACTCGAATCCCTGACCGGCTATGCTGAAGATATCGGATTAGCGTTTCAAATTGCTGACGATGTCTTGAATATGGTGGGCACCCGTGAAGAGTTGGGGAAAGATGCCGGAACCGATGAAAAACGAGGGAAAAAAACCTATCCTTCATTTTTCGGTATAGATGGGGCCAGGAAATTAGGGGAAGAATGTGTGGCGCGTGCTATTCATCGACTAGAATCCTTCGATCAGCAAACCGATCCACTACGACACATTGCGACCTATATAATAGAGCGCCGAAATTGAAGCATTTTAGGCATTCGCATTAATCTTCAATCTTCTTTCCATTCTTTTCTTTGATTATTGGCACCCGATTCTTTGTGAGTCTGGGACCTCACCTAGGATTCTCATGAAAGTTCTCATTACAGGGTCTTCGGGATTTATTGGAGCGGCGGTGACGCGGGCCGTGGTGGCTAAAGGCGATGAGGTGCGGGTGTTAGTTCGTCCCGCCAGCAATCGGAGTAATCTGGATGGATTGCCGGTGGAAATGGTTGAGGGGGATTTGCAGGATCCCCCATCTTTAAAAAAAGCCGTCACTGGTTGTCAGGGGATCTATCATGTGGCGGCCCATTATGCGTTGTGGGCTCAAAATCCTTCGACCTTTTATCGCGTGAATGTGGAGGGCACCAAACATCTCTTTCGCGCGGCCGAGGCGGCGGGAGCGGAACGGATTGTGTATACCAGTACCATTGGGGCGATTGGGTTGCCGAGTGATGGTGGGTTAGGGTCTGAAGAATTCTTTCCTTCAGAACGCCAACTTTCCGGTGATTATAAACGATCAAAGTTTTTGGCTGAACAAGAAGTGCTGAAGATGGCGCAACAAGGGCTGCCGGTCGTGATTGTGAATCCTACAGCTCCCGTAGGGGAGAGAGATGTGAAGCCCACGCCAACAG
>JAJDBR010000228.1 GCA_029261275.1 Nitrospirales bacterium | reverse complement strand
GTGGATTTCATGACTTCCCCATCCCAATTTGATGCATCAGCTACAGCGACAAGATCAGACACGGACTGCCTCCTTGGAAAAATAGAATAGAGAACCAATAAACAGAGTCATCCTAAAACTGCCTTCTGTAGGCTGTCAACTCAGACCTCTATTTCTTGGGTTTGTCATAAGGTATCGGTTTCTTTGAAGGATGGCTAGAGAATAATCGCTATCAAGCAGAGCATCATCACCACCGCCATTCTTTAGGCACACTAGCCCACCACGAATCGGGGTGAATTTTTCGCCAACGGGATTGTTGCAACCATAATTCATCCGTGCGTAGTCGATTGAGTCGATTCGCCATTGAAGCCGTAATATCAAATTGCTGACGCAATCCTTCGTGGATCAATTCTTGCGCCATCCGAGGCATGACATTGGGCGGGTCAATAATATCAATCACCTCTCGTGCGGTGAGGTTGAGGGATAATTGTTCGACCTTGACGTAATCTTCCTGCTTTGCCAAATAAGCCAGATACCCATCAATGGCTTGATACACATAAGCCAAATACACATACGCTTCGACGGAAGGATTGTGATCAATATTTTGCTGACAGGCTTCAACTGCACGTCGGTAATCACCTACCTGTAAAAAAACTTTCGCACGAGCTAAGTCCGTATTCCCGGAAGATTGAACGTGATTCGTCTCCGCTACACTCTTAGAGACATCCAACACCCCCCCCCAGAAACCAGCAAGAACGACGAACAGGCTATAAAACACAACACAGACATGACCGCGTGCTAAAGAAGGCGTACTTTTCATCGAAATCCTCCATATCCACGATACAAGAGATCGTTTAACTGGCTCCTATAGTCTGGCCAGAAGGCTTTACAAAAGGTGTCATGTTTTTTGGCAGCTTCCATGAGAGGGAATTTCTCTATATTTTCCAGGAACTATGAACTCTATTCCTGAAAGAACCATTATTCTTCACAGCTCCTCATGTAGCCAATGCCGACATTTGATCGTCAGATAACGCTTTGGCAACCAAAAGGCTGAATAAGAATCTTCCCTAACTTCGCACCACGACGTTTAATCAGCACAAACTCTTCCCGTTTCCAATGCCCACCCATGAGTGGCATACCGATTGCGAAGCCTGCCTTACTAAGAATTAGTTTTTCGATTAGATGTGAGAGAAGGGTCAACCATTTTATTAACTTATCGGGTATCAACGGAAAGTCTCATTCTATGCACAGTGTCATAAAACGTCCTTTCCCAATGGTAAATATTAGCACATTCATGGGCATTGGAACCTTTTCCTTCTGCCTGCTTTTCCCCTTGTCCCCTATTCCAGCCAATTCTAGCGAAATGGCGATGGCACTCTCTTCACCTTTTCAGAATTCATTGGCACCGATGAGCCCTTCTCAGAATGCTTTATTGCCGCATAGCGATGATATTCTCGCAGCACTGACCATTTATCTTGAGGCGCGAGGAGAAAGTTTTGCTGGGAAAATGGCAGTAGCTGCGGTCATTCGTAATCGTATGCACCATAAATATCACAGTGACGGAACACTACGAGGCACAGTCCTTCGACCAAAACAATTTGAGCCTTGGATAGGACGTTCCCCAGAAGAGGTCGTCTTTAACCTCAGAAACCGAAAAATGCAAGAAAGTTTATTGGCTTGGGAATTGGTACAAGATGGGCGAAATGTCGTAGATGGAGCAGTGCTTTTTTATAATCCTACCCTCGTCAGCACACCTCGTTGGGCCAAGGTCTATCAAAAGGTTGCGAAAATCGGGGGGCACGAATTTTTCAATAAACACCACATTTAACTAACCTTGGGCAACAACCCTCTTTCTCAAATTTCTTGGGCGGCTTTTCTTCTGGCTTCCGTTTTCAATACTGTCTAGCTGTACACGTAATTGTCTCAGCGCACCGGAATGCACTCGACAGACGCCTGACTCGGTGAGACCTAATTGGCCTCCAATCTCTTTCATCGTCATACCCACATGATAATACAGTTGTAATACCTCCTGTTGCCGAGAAGATAAGTTGAGTAGCGCCGCTTGTAACGCCGCTTTCATTTCAGCATCGGCACAGGCCGCAAAGGGATCGTGATGTTCCTGATCCGGCAACACCTCTCGTAACGTACATCCGTCTTCCCCGTAACCCACAGGCTCATCTAAGCTCACGAGCCTTGGATCACACGCAGAGACGCCTTCAAGTTCTTCTTGCGAAACCCCTAACGCGCTGGCTAATTCTTCCATTGTGGGGGAAGTTCCCTTTGTTTGAATATGTTGATCAACGATTTGTCGGATTTGTTCTCGACGAGCTCGCACAGATCTTGGGACCCAATCCATAGCACGAATTTCATCTAACATCATGCCCCGAATTCGGTATTCCGCAAAGGTGCGAAATTTAATGTCACGCGTAGGATCAAATCGCTTCAAAGCACTCAATAAACCCATAGATCCGGCACTTGTTAGATCTTCCACATCCAATGAAAAAGGATTTTTGAGAGCCATCGCGCCTGCCATTCGACGAATCATAGGGAGGAACTCTTGTAGAAGCGCTGTCAATTGATCCTGATCAAGCTGAGAATAATATGTCTCTGCCCCTGTGGACTCCTGAGACGTTGTCGCAACACTTGAAGAAACCCTGACTGCGGGCGCTTCGAGTAGCGCATGAGAATGTTGTCTGTGTTCGTCCATAATCTGGCCTTTCATTTCGGACCAAAAAAAACGCCCAATTCCGAGAATGGGGCGCATGAACGAACGTAGTCAGACTACATGCAGTTCGGTAACCAGACTAACCATGAACGCCTTACTCGTTCAGGGTCTCTTGGCTTTGCGCCCTACCCTCGCGGATAGTTTGCCCTTGTCACCTGTTCATTAAATTTAATCTACAAGAAGCACCTCATAGCTCTTTTTCTCATTGATGGATCCTACTCGCATACTATTCGTTTCTCATTAGCACTATTGGGGGATTTCCTAACATAGTTCTACCCCAGTGCTGTTGTTATCGGGCAGGGCCTTTTTGGAATTAAGGAAAAAACTTGCGTGAACGAGGGAAAAACATAGAAATTCATAGATTTCAACGCATCGAAAAACAACTCACTATTTTAATTCGATCTTTTTTGGACATAATTAGGGCCATTTATTTTAATTTGAGAAACAGGTTAGCTCCGACCATAAAAAACATCACCGTAGCAATCCAACTGCCAACTATTGGCATCACCGCTCCATTCTGTCCCAATACAATTCCTACCGAATGTACAGCCCAAAACAGAAAACCTATGGCTAATGTTTGCCCTACTCCCTTCGCCGCCCCCACAGTCCGTCCGCCCCCCCCACGCAAACTAATCGAAACACCTAAGAGTGTCATGACGAGTGGCACCATCGAAAAGGCCACTCTCGCCCAATAATTCGTGACATAGCGTTGGGGATTGTGTCCATCCTGTGTGATGCGTTCAATATATCCCTTCAACCGATCAAGGGTCATATTTTTTGGAGAATGCGACAACCAGTTCTGGAAATCTTCAGGCGTGAGCGGAAGAGGAAGAATGCGATGAGGCTGCTCTGTTATTGCCACCCGACCATCATTCATCACTTGACGCTGTACGACATTGTCCATCATCCATTCCCCATTAATAAACAACCCCTTTTCTGCTTCAACAATTTCAGAGAGCCCAAATGGTTCCTTCAGCGTGTAATGGTGGAGACCAACGAGGTGCTTTCCATTCTGTTTTACCGAATCAATCTGCAACAATTGCTCCGACCCAATCCGAAGCCAGAGCTGATCAGGAGCAGACATGAGGGCTTCGGGTTTGTGCTTAATTAACACCGATTCCACATATTCGGCTTGTAGATTTGCCAAAGGGATAAACACTGCCGTTAAACAGAAACCGATCGCACTCACGAACAGGCCAAAGGCGAAAAATGGTACGGCAATTTGATAAGAACTTAATCCGCAACTCCGCATGGCAGTGATTTCTCGAGTCCGATTCAGTCCACCGACTGTTAAAATTGAAGCCATTAAGGCACCAAGAGGAGCCAATAAAAATGTAATTTCAGGAACTCGATACACAAAAAAGCTTAGTATTAAAGAAAGATCTGCATCGTATTTGGTAAATTTCCTGAGCTTTTCAAAAAAATCAACAACTAAGTAAATGGTTAAGACAGTCGCCAAACAAAGCAAAAAATTACGAGCGAACTTCCCCAAGACATACCAAAAAATTTTACTCATGATCGTCTTTCTGAGGCGAAAACCACACTATTGCTTTCGAGCTAGATTCAACATCCATACCGTTATGAGCGCCAACAGAACGTTTGGTATCCATGCCCCAACAAGGGGAGCAACAACTCCGGTGGTTACGAGAAATTCGCCAAAGACATTCAGCATGTAAAATCCAATGATTACCAACACCCCAATGGCAAACCCACCGGCCCTACCTGAACGTTTTGAGACAATGCCAAGAGGTACACCTAAGAGACCTAACACAAAGGTACTCACAGGAAACGCGATATCCTTGTGATATTCCACCAATCGTCGAAGCGTACCTGAATGCTTGCCCCCGGAGGTTTTCAATTTCTCCATTAGCTCCTCATAACTTTTCCGTTTGGCCTTGGCTTTGGCAGATTTGAACGGTGAGGGCATCCAAAAGTCGTACGTTCGAAACGTAACCCGATGAAAGGCGGAAGTATCTTGAGGGATCTGGTGGATGGCCCCATCAAAGAGACGAATCCCAATTTGGCGCCGCTCGTTCTGTTTCAACATTTGGAAATGTTGCGACACAATGATTAAGGGTTGAGCAGAATCCCGTTGATCGGATATAAAGACCCCTTTTTTTTCTTCATTCTGTCCGCGATTCGGAACATAGACCATCAGTCCAGGAACCGGCTCATTGAAAACACCCGAATCCACCCCAAGCGTCATTTCCTCTTCAATCACACTAAGCGCCAATGTTTTTAAGGAAATATTGGCCCAAGGTTGTCCCCATTGTGACAAGACCAGAGTTAGGGCAAACACCCCACCTGCAAATACCACAACAGGAATATTGATTCGCAAAAACCCTACACCTACTGAGCGTAAAGCAATTACCTCATTATCAAATGACATACGATTAAACGCTGAGATTGTCGCAATGAGACAGGCAATGGGCAGAGTCAAAACAAGAAACGAGGGGAGCAGGTGTAGAATAATGTGCCCCAAGGAGGCCAGACTGATCCCTCGGGATATCACTAAATCCACCAGCCGCAACATTTCTTTGGTGAAAATAATAAAGCAGAGCCCGACCAGACTGGTCCAAAACGGGGGGAGAAGCTCCAGGAAAATGTACCGGTCGAGAAGTCTGATCAATGGGCAGGACGAAACAAAAATTTTGACCAGGATAGGGTATTTTTGAAAAATAATCCTAAAAGTATATTACTCATCAACCACTCACCAAACAATTCCCCTCACTTACCGTCGCAGAAAGCAAAGAACAGGCAACCGAGCGAACTATCATGCTGCCATTTATTGACAGATTTTTCAAACTATGCTAAATCCTTTTTCGTTTTATTAAGGGTATAAGAAGTGATAGATTTATGACGCTGTGAAGCCGGACGAGGAATCATCTCCTTATTCGGCTTTTTTTTGAATTAATACCGTTATTTTCAAATATTTTTGCTCACTGCCAGTAAGGAGGAACGATCGTGAAGAGTAAGGGAACCGTCAAATGGTTTAATGACCGAAAAGGTTTTGGCTTTATTCAGGTTGAAGGTGGCCAAGATGTCTTTGTGCATTATTCGGCGCTGCAAGAAGACGGGTTTAAGTCATTAAAAGAAGGCGAATCAGTCAAGTTTGACTTAGTGGAAGGCGCCAAAGGCCCTCAAGCATCAAATGTCACGAAATCTGGCATTGAGCAACCGTCTTAATTTCTATGCTTAATTGCCTGCATGCCGTTCGATTTGGTTGATTAGGTTTTCGAAAATAAACTTAATCAGGTTGGTCATCTCGTGAATCGTGTTGGATAGGACTTTACCCTGTCTATCCTATTCTTGACTTCCCTCTTTTTCCCCTGATAGACTTCCCACCTAAGTCATTGTATTTATTAGGAAATATTTAAAAATATGAGTTTCACTTTTTAGGGGAACAGTATGACCACAAAATTTTTCCAGTCCTTATTTTTCGGAAATTGGCCACAGCTTAACATTTTGACGGTTGAAAGTGAGAATGAAGACTGGGGTGCGGGACAAAGCCAAGACGATAAACTACCACCAGCACCTTCAAACCTTCGCGCCATTCCTGATCACGGCCGTACTACCATAACTTGGGACCCCGTTCCTCAAGCTCTCTATTACAATTTATATTTTGTGACCACCAAAGGTGTGCAAATCAAACCTTGTGACCTTGCCCGCCCCATTGCATCAGCTGAAGATTTCATTCCCACGGTGGACATCAAAAAAGACACCGCCAACTGCATCGAAGGAGTTGCCGCACCCTATGTCCACAACGATTTAAGTAATAATTCTTGTTATCACTATGCCATTACAGTTGTAACGGAAGGGGGGGAAAGCCCCATTTCTGAAGAGGTTATGTCCATTCCTTCCCCATACCTCACCGTCATGCAATTTGGGTGTGAAGGCGTTGATGAAGGAGAATTCAAATCACCAACCGGTATTGCCGTCGACAAAGACGGCAACATTTATGTTGGCGATACCGACAACCATTCTATTCAGAAATTTGATAAATCGGGGAAATTTACTGCCCGGTGGGGCGAAGAACCCGATTCGACTGAAGGAAGCTTTTATTACCCTCGCGGTATTGGCACTTCTCCAGAGGGTGACGTTTACGTAGCAGACAGTGGCAACAATCGAATCCAAAAATTCGATTCTGACGGAAATATCATTAACGCCTGGGGGAAATTTGGTTTTGCCTGGAGAGGCGCCGAAGCGGGGAAGTTTGATGTCCCTTGGGGAATCACTACCGACTTTCAAGGCAACTTGTTTGTTTCGGATACCAGTAATGCCCGAATCCAAAAATTTCTTGCCGATGGCACACCTGTGCTCACCTGGGGTCGGGATGGCGGATACGATGGGGCCTTCTTTTATCCCCGAGGCCTCGCGGTAGATTTCGTAGGCAATACGTATGTAGCTGACGAGGGGAACCATCGCATTCAAAAATTCGACTCCCGTGGTAATTTTCTCTTGAAATGGGGGAAAGAGGGCAACGCCCCCGGTCAATTCAAATCTCCTTGGGGAGTAGCCTGCGATCCCTTAGGGTATATCTATGTCGTGGATAGCGGAAACCACCGAGTTCAAAAATTTGAACCGAATGGCACCTATCTTTGCTCTTGGGGTAACCGAGGATTAACAGAAGGCCAACTTAATTTCCCTTCTGGGATTGCCATAGATAAAGAAGGGTATGTCTATGTAATCGATAGCGGAAACCATCGATTAACCAAATTTGCACCAACTGAGGAAGAGTTGAAACGAGGCAAACTAGAAAAACCCGAAACAGCCGACCTCTCAGCCCCAATTAACCTTGCGGTTAAACCTGGCGATACTGAAAATATCCTAAGTTGGTTAGAAATTCCAGGTGCCATTAGTTATAACCTCTATTTTAGCACCGACCCTAATATCACGATTGAGACATCGACCAAAATTGAAGGCGTCACGACTCCATACATACATAGCGGCTTGACCAACGACGCACCATACTTTTATGGCATGACTGCGGTGACAGAAGATGAAGCAGAAAGTGCGCTTTCTGCAGAACAAACTGCCATTCCGGTCCTCATCGATATTTCCGCCCCTCAAAATCCTGATATCGTGCTAAACCATGGATCGTATATGACCAATAGCCCGGATATGGTTACCACGATTTCGGCTAAAGACGTGGATAGCGGTGTGGCAGCCTATTTCATTTCAGAAAATCCCATGACGCCAAGCGCCACGATGCCAGGATGGGTTGAAGTCGAACCTGAGCAAAAATTCGGGGCGACTATTCCGTTCACTACTTCTCCTGGGGATGGCACAAAAACAGCCTATGTGTGGTTCAAGGATGCCAACAACAACGTTTCAGTACCCGCGAGCGCCAGTATTATTCTTAATACATCTGGCTACGTCTGTGTAACCAAATGGGGCAGCCCTGGACGTGGGGCCTCTCTTCTTCATGGTGGAGAATTTATTAGTCCAATGTTTGGGATGGCCATAGACCGACAAGGTTCAATATTTGTAGTCGATAACGGAAACAACCGCATTCAGAAATTTGACCGAAATGGTAATTTCATCCTTCTATGGGGAAACTTTGGGTCAGCGAACAGCAATTTCAATAACCCCACAGGCATTGCTTCCGATGCAAATGGAAATATTTATGTGGCAGATACGAATAATCATCGCATTCAAAAATTTGATGGCAAACTTGGACATTACATGATGAAATTGGGCTCACGAGGCAATGGGGAAGGGCAATTCAATTCTCCATGGGGTGTGGCCGTGGATCGAGTGCGTGGGTATCTCTATGTAGTTGATAGTGCCAATTTCCGAGTTCAAAAGTTTGATGAGACCGGAGAATTCATCATGCAATGGGGCAGTTTTGGAAATAGCGACGGGCAATTTTATTTTGCTAGAGGTATAGCGGTAGATCAAACAGATGGAACCGTGTATGTTGTGGATATGGGGAATCACCGTGTCCAAAAATTCGATACGAGTTCTAACGTACTCCCTCAATTACTCACAAAATGGGGAGGCGGAATCGGCCCAGGCCATGCCAGTAGTGCCCGCGCTCAAGAACCCGGACAATTTCGGTCCCCATGGGGAGTCACCATTGATGAAGCCGGCGATGTTTTTGTAAGTGACACCGGCAATCAACGTTTGCAAAAATTTGATCGAGATGGGAACTTCGTCACCCAATGGGGCGGATTTGGCACCAATCAAGGACAATTCAACTTCCCCTATGGCTTGGGAGTTGATAGCCGCAGCCATGTTTTCGTGGTCGATAGTGGCAACATGCGAGTTCAAGAATTTATGCCAGCAGAGGAAGCCGAAGACCACTTCCAAGAGGAAGAAGCCATGGCATTTATTCCTGAAGCTGCAGAATAACTTTTAAAGTCTATTTTTATTTGGTCTGGTCAAATTACCACAACATCAATTAACGAATAGGCTTGGGCTTCTCCATAGGCCTAAGCCCAGTACACCGTCAACTTTTCAGGCACAGCCCAACGAAGTGCCGGGGTGTATTTTCTAGCCATTAACATACTCAAGATTAACACTTGTTTTATAAAATGCGGCTGCTCTGCATTTTTTAATTTCCCTTAAGGTCTATATTATGTGGGACCAACAACTACGAGTTGGACTGACTTTTGATGACGTGGTCTTAACACCGCGACGTTCAAATATCGTCCCCAACGATGTGGAAACAGCCACTCAACTCACCAGAAATATCCGCATCAATATCCCCATACTCAGTGCAGCAATGGATACAGTCACAGAAGGGCGTTTGGCCATTTCGTTAGCTCGAGAAGGCGGCATTGGCATTATCCACCGAGCCCTTCCTCCTGATAGCCAAGCAGCGGAAGTGGATAAAGTCAAAAAATCAGAAAGTGGAATGATTCTTTCACCAATTACGATCTCCCCAGACCATACCATTCGCGATGCACACCATCTCATGGCCACATATCGGATCTCTGGAATCCCCGTTACACAAGATAAACAATTAGTTGGAATATTGACTAATCGTGACCTTCGATTTGAAAACCGTATGGATCTGAAAGTCAGTCAGGCCATGACGAAAGATAAATTAATAACGGCTCCGGAAGGGACCAGTCTAGAAAAGGCGCAAACGATACTTCATGAACATCGAATCGAGAAATTACTTGTCGTTAATGACCAATATGAATTAAAGGGCCTGATTACGATCAAAGATATCCAAAAAAAGATTAAATATCCCTTTGCCTGTAAAGATGACCAAGGGCGCCTACGGGTTGGCGCTGCTGTTGGAACTGGGCCAGATGTGGAAGACCGTTTAGAGCGCCTCACGAAAGTCGGCATTGATGTGTTGGTCGTCGATACGGCTCATGGGCATGCCCAGAGTGTCCTCGACAGGGTCAAAGCCATCAAAACTCAGTATCCTAACCTTGAATTGATTGCTGGAAATGTCGCCACAGCCGAAGCCACAAAAGACTTGATTGAAGCCGGAGCTGACGCCGTGAAAGTTGGTGTAGGACCCGGGTCCATATGCACAACACGAATTGTCTCGGGGGCTGGCGTTCCACAACTCACAGCCGTGGCCGATTGTGCCCGTGCGGCCAAAGAACATGGAGTCCCACTCATTGCCGATGGGGGCATCAAATATTCTGGCGATATCACAAAGGCCCTAGCAGCAGGAGCCTCATCAATTATGATCGGGTCTCTCTTTGCCGGCACCGAAGAATCCCCCGGAGAGACGGTCCTGTATCAGGGTCGGACCTATAAAGAATATCGAGGCATGGGCTCATTGGGAGCAATGGAACGTGGAGGAAAAGATCGCTATTTCCAAGAAGGACGCGAGACATCAAAGCTCGTGCCGGAAGGCATTGAAGCACGGGTCCCGTATAAAGGAAATTTATCTGGACTGATCTATCAACTAGTCGGAGGTCTCAAAGCTGGAATGGGCTATTGCGGGTGCCGAACCATTCCCGAATTACAACGTGATGCCCGTTTTCTTCAACTCACATCAGCTGGCCTCCGTGAAGCCCATGTGCATGATGTTATTATTACGAAGGAGGCCCCGAATTATCGGGCTGACTAAGACTTGGTCCCCTTCCGGGGATCCCAACCTTATGTCCCTGCTGTACGCCTATGCACCCCCACCCTGATACCATTGTCATCCTCGACTTTGGGTCACAATACACGCAACTCATCGCACGACGGATTCGGGAGCTTCATGTTTTTTCGATCATTCTCCCCGCTCAATCCTCGATTCAAGATATTCTCCAACATCAACCCAAGGGATTAATTTTCTCTGGCGGACCAGCCAGTGTTACCCAGGCACACGCCCCGAAGCTCGACAGCAAAATCTTCCAGCTTGGCGTTCCAATTTTAGGCATTTGCTACGGCATGCAACTCATTGCGCATCATTGTGGAGGAACGGTCAATCCTACCTCCTACCGAGAATTCGGCCGGGCAGACCTTCTTCTGGATGACACCAGTGATTTATTTAAGGGAATCAAAGCAAAAAACCCTTTTCCGGTATGGATGTCTCATGGAGATTCTGTCCAAAAACTTCCTCAAGGATTTCAAAAAATTGGGCATACCACTCATGCGCCAATTGCCGCCATGAGAAAATCGAAAGGCTCGCAACAATTATTTGGCATTCAATTCCATCCTGAAGTCATGCATACACAACATGGCTCAACCATCCTAAAAAACTTTGCCTGTTCTATTTGTCATTGTAAACCCACATGGACCATGGGCTCTTTCATAGATCAGGCCACCACAGAGATCCGTCAGACGGTCGGCCAAAGCAAAGTCATCTGTGCACTTAGCGGTGGGGTGGATTCAACGGTTGCAGCCGCCCTGGTTCATCGAGCCATTGGCAATCAACTCACCTGTCTTTTCATTGATAATGGATTCATGCGCAAAGACGAAGTATCCCAACTACAGAAGACCTTCGATTCGGCTGACCACATGCCGGTTCGCATTGCCGATCATGAGTCCACATTCCTTTCCGCATTGGGACGCACGATTAATCCCGAACGCAAGCGAAAAATTATTGGGCGTCAATTCATAAAAGTATTCGAATATGAAGCCGCCTCGATTGGTACGGTTAACTTTCTGGTACAAGGCACCTTATACCCCGATGTTATAGAAAGTCTGAGCGTCAATGGCCCATCGGCCACGATCAAAACCCATCATAATGTGGGTGGTCTCCCCAAACGAATGAAATTCAAACTGATTGAGCCCTTTCGAGAACTCTTCAAAGACGAAGTCCGTCAATTGGGATTAGAACTTGGGTTGCCAGAATCTATTGTTTGGCGACAACCGTTTCCGGGACCAGGCCTAGCCATTCGAATTCTCGGAGCTGTCACATCAGAACGATTAGCCATCCTTCGAGAGGCCGATGCCATCGTGCGCGAAGAAATTGAACAAGCTGGCTTATCTCGAAGCATTTGGCAATTCTTTGCTGTATTGTTACCCATACAAACCGTAGGCGTCATGGGTGATCAACGCACCTATGAATTCGTCGTCGCGATTCGTGCCGTGACCAGCACAGATGGCATGACTGCGGATTGGGCAGAAATTCCTCACCCCGTGTTAGCAAAAATGTCGAATAGGATTATTAATGAAGTTCATGGGGTCAACCGAGTCGTCTACGATATAAGCTCAAAACCACCTGCAACCATTGAGTGGGAATAATGATGGTCTCAGAAACAAAAACGGTCCGCTTACAAAAAATTATTGCAGGATCAGGAATCTCGTCCAGGAGACAAGCAGAAGACTTCATCCGCCATGGGTTGGTCACCGTGAACGGTGAAACCGTCATGACCCTGGGAACCAAAGTTGATCCTCTACATGATCACATTAAGGTAAATGGTCGCCACTTGAAGTCAAAGCTTCCGGACATGTTCGTCATGCTCAATAAACCCATCGGCTACCTTTCGACGTTACATGATCCTGATGGCCGTCCAACGATAAACCAACTCATGTCGAAGCCATCCTTACGATTATTTCCAGTCGGACGTCTTGATTTTGATAGTGAAGGGTTATTACTCCTCACGAATAACGGAGATATCGCCCAAGCCTGTCTTCATCCAACACATCACGTTCAAAAAACCTATCGGGTAAAAGTGAAAGGCGTATTGGAAGACATCCACCTTCAACAACTTCGTCGAGGAGTCACATTAGAAGATGGCCACACAGCTCCAGCTAAAGTGAAAAAAGCGGGAAAAGCAAAAACCAATTCCTGGATTGAAATCTCGATTCATGAAGGACGCAAGCATCAAGTCAAACGCATGTTTGAGCACATCGGCCATCCGGTCATTCGGTTAAAACGAATTCAGTTTGGTCCGTTGAACCTTGGGAAACTGCTTCCTGGAAAAACACGATATCTGACAGACGACGAGGCGAATGATCTTCGACATCTGGCAGACATTTCAGCCACACCTTCAAAGCCGGGTCACCAGGTCAGTAAACAAATTGTAAAAAGCGGAAGGCTACCTTCATCTGGCATTCCGTCTCGTTGGGCATCCAACACCAGTAAGCGGCCGAGACCAAATCCGACACTCGCCTCTTCTGGCGCTCCCTCGCGCTTAACATCCCCGACGAGCAAACAGCCTGGACCGAAGGAAAGAGTCGCCTCTAATAGGGTCTCCACCTCTTCGACCTCTTTCACGAGCAAACTTCCAAGAACTCAGCCAAAACTTTCCTCTACCAGTGGCCCCTCGCGCTCACCATCCCATACGAGCAAGCGGCCCGGACCAAATCCAAAAACAAAGTCGTCTGGTGGGCCATCTCGCACAGCATCAAACGCGAGCAAATATCCAGGGAAGCGTTCAAGACCAACCTTCAGTAGCCAGCCAGGCCCTCGTAGTCAACAACGAAAAAGGACATAACTTCATCCTAGCTTAATGAAGTAGTTGTGAATAATACTATTAATAATTCCATGAAAATTTCTTGCAAAAACTGGAAAGCGAGTTCCTGGTGAAACGATCTCATCATTGCGGTGAATTAGGTTTGGCTCAAGTTGGGCAAACAGTGACTTTAGCTGGTTGGGTAGCCAGCCGACGGGACCATGGCGGAGTAATCTTCATTGATATTCGAGATCGTTATGGGCTTACCCAAATTGTCTTTGACTCTGAGGAAAATGCCCCTCTGCATTCCATCGCTGATCGATTAAGAAACGAATATGTGATGGCCATCACGGGAAACGTTTCAGTACGTCCTGAGGAATCGAAAAATCCGAATCTTCCAACAGGGAGCATTGAAATTCGAGCCAATGCACTTGAACTCCTCAATGAAGCCAAACCCCTCCCCTTTTCCATTGAAGATGACGTCCATGCTTCTGAATCACTTCGCCTTGAACATCGATATTTAGATCTTCGTCGGCCAAGGATGCAACAGCTCCTTCACCTTCGGAGCCAAGTGACGCATCTCACGCGTCAATACCTGCATGGGCTCCAATTCATGGAAATCGAAACCCCTATTTTGACAAAAAGCACCCCGGAAGGTGCTCGAGATTATCTCGTGCCCAGCCGAGTCAATCCAGGAGATTTTTTCGCTCTTCCGCAATCCCCACAACTGTTCAAACAAATTCTGATGATCGGTGGCTTGGATCGGTATTTTCAAATTGCCCGGTGTTTTCGTGATGAAGATCTTCGGCTCGATCGCCAACCTGAGTTCACTCAAATTGATCTTGAGATGTCCTTTGTAGACCGTGAAGACATTATTCAACTCATCGAAGATCTCATCAGATTAATTTTCAAGGAAACCAAACAGATCGATCTTCCCAGCCCCTTCCTACGACTTTCGTTTGAAGAATCCCTGAATCGCTATGGGACAGACAAACCCGACCTGCGTTTTGATCTACCCCTACATGATCTCTATGATTTCGCGAAGACCTGTGATTTTCAAGTCTTCCGCCGTGCCGTGGAAAGCAACGGCATGGTTAAAGGTCTCGTCATTCCAAAAGGCGCAGCCTTTACTCGAAATCGAATCGACAATTTGATCGAAACCGCCAAAGAATTCGGAGCGAAAGGTTTAGCTTGGGTCAAAATTAATGAAGATGGGCAGTTGGATTCGTCAATTGCCAAATTCTTAAATGCCGAATCTTTGCGAAATGCCCTACCGACCGCCAAACCAGGCGACCTACTGGTTTTTGTGGCAGATCAAGCGACCATTGTCCATCAAGTACTGGGGCGTCTACGACTACTGCTTGGCGAGGAATTAGAGCTGGTAGACCGAACCCGGTGGGAACCCGTGTGGGTATTAGATTTTCCAATGTTTGAATATGACCAAACGAGCCAAAGGTATGTGGCCCTACATCATCCCTTTACGGCACCACACCCTGAAGACACTCCGCTTTTAGACAGCAATCCCTTGCAAGCCAAAACGTTGGCCTATGATCTTGTTCTGAATGGCTTTGAGTTAGGAGGCGGGAGTATCAGGATTCATTCGCCACGCCAACAAGAAAAAGTGTTTGATTTGCTCAAGATTGCCAAGGTCGAGGCACGCGAGAAATTTGGGTTCCTCCTAGAGGCCTTGGAATCGGGTGCGCCACCTCATGGAGGCATTGCTCTAGGATTAGATCGATTGATTATGCTCTTAGGGCAAACCGAATCCATTCGTGATACCATTCCATTCCCCAAAACACAAAAGGCGCAATGCCTCATGACACATGCGCCTTCCTCAGTTTCTCCTGAGCAACTGCAAGAACTCTCTATTCGCACCACGGCAAAAAAACCAGCCGCAACTCCTTAGGTATTCACCACATCCAGCACAATGGAATGGAGTCCAGTGGCGCCAGCTGGCTGAGGCCGTACCATCTCTGATGTCTGCACTTTTCCTTTGGCATCAATGGCCCGCACCGAAACCATATGTTTTCCCCACTTGGGAACCTTCCAATCATAATTCCAAATCACCCAGGTATAGGGGGAAAGCGGGATTTCCAATTCGGCGGACACCCAGGTCTTTTCCTGATCAAAACTCAGTTGCACCTCTTGAATCGTTTCAGGCCCACCAAAGGCAATACCTCGCATCCGTTGAGACGGCCCCTGTAATGATTGATAATGTCCAGGGCTATCAATGCGAGAAAAGATATGAATCGTGCCCTCATCCGTCCAGCCCTTTTGTTGCCAATACCCTTTATAGTCTCCATTATACACTTCAATTTCCGTAATCCACTTTACGTTTTTAATGCCATATAGACCTGGAACAATCAATCGGACCGGAAACCCATGTTCTTTGGGTAATTTTTCCCCATTCATCAAATACGCCAACATCACGTCATCTTCCATAGCTCGAGAAAACGGAATACTATCATGATAGCCATCTGCTGCACGAAAAATGACATCCCGTGCCATCTCTTCATCGGCCCCAAGATCTTTCAAGAGTTTTTTAAGAGAAATCCCGCGCCACATCGCGGTGCCTAAACTACTGCCGCCCGGAAGCGTATCAATACACATGAGAGTCACAGCCTGATCAAAGGACTCTCGATTCAACAGATCCCGCCATTTCATCACCGTGCGATTTTGGACTACACCCTTCACCGTCATTTGCCATTGTTCGACATCTAAGTCGCGCGTAAAGTTATACGACCCTTCATTAAAATTGACTCGGTAAAACTTGTCATTCGGCGTAAAATATACGGTGTCGCGTGGAGGCACCGCAAACATCGATCCCAAATCACAACCCGGCAAAGCCACACTCGCCGTGGCAAGACCACCGAGAGTGAAAAGCCCCCGCCGAGAAATGGGCAGCGAAAATGGTGAGTATAGGTTAAAGGGCATAGGTAATGACTCTATTATCCAATACTCCTTTCACTGACACAAGACGTGTACCCAAAATCAACGCCATTTTCATCTCACTTGGCTTTTAGCTGATAGACCCTTTTTTCATGATATCAAGAATCTTTCAAAAAGTAGGAATACTGTATTGGGGAGGTATCTATGGGAAGAACATGGCTATCTTAAAGCTTACCGGACGATTGGCAAAACCTTTGTAAAAATAATTTCAACGAATTCCTTTTCCTATTTTTCATTCGTTAATGCCCATAATCCCTTCGTTTATGTAATAATGAGCCCACCAATTTTTCAGTTTATGGAAGAAATATGGCCATAAATTCTAGAGCCAACAAAGTAGGAGTGAATATGCGTTTTCTTCAACTGACGTTTGCTATGGTACTCATTTCCCTGATTTCCGCATGTGCAACCACGGAACGTTCTGTGCGCCAACAAGACCTTGATGCCTGGGTGGGAGTATCAGTGGAGAGATTAGACACACATGCCTTTTTCAAGACCGTACCTATGTTCCGCACCAGAACGGATAATGGCACAGAAATCCGGAACTACGCCTATGGGTATGATTTCGGGGAATGCTTTGAGGAAAACGGGGCAATCAAGGTCGGAGATTTCGTCAGCGGAAACGCCTTCATCCAATGCTCAAGCAGTAGAATCGTTTGCAACAATATCTTCTACATCAAGGAAGCCAAAGTACTCGAATATGCCCCGACAGGTCGATGCTACACGGAAGAAAAAGTCAAACCAGAGCACACCACTTAAGTCTTAATAAATGATCCCCGCCCCAAGCGGACGGACGGGGCATTCCATGGACCAATTGTTGGCAGCTCTCATAAGATAACCCCGAAGCAAGCTATGGGAAATTGAAATTATAAAAAATTTGGAAAAATCATACGAGTTTGGAATCGACATTGGAGCGCAGATTCACCCCGTCTCTTGGTTACAAGTGGACATTGTTGGAAAAGATCTCAAGGAACCTTCATTCAAAATTCCACGTGCCGGAAAGTTTGAACTTCGTCTGCAAGTTCACGGTTGAGTGGCCTTCAGCCCATTTTCGGTAACGACTATCTCCTCTGATGCTGCTCTCACCAAAAAGACAACAGTGATTCCCGCAATCAAAAATGGCGTCCCCTGCTTGGATCTTGAACAAGGTATTGTTGAAGTCGTGTTTCACCGACCAGGTCTTCTCAAAAAGGTGGAAGATGCGCAATGTGCTTTGACCTCAACGGCGGGCTTAGGTGTTCACCTTGGGCCCTTCCAATTTAACCTGGGAGGAAGGGATGACATTGACTACGATGGGGTCTTAGGATTTTTTTCTCTAGCACCCACGTTTTAAGAATTCTGCCTATCAAAAGTTCCCATGATTGACTCTCCTAAGCGCACTCCACCGTAAAAATGGTTCTGGCACATTTGGTTGCTTCTGCCTATTTATCGTGCAAAATCTCAGGAAAAGCCTTTTGCATTTTTGCGTAAAGCTCTTGGGCGACAAACTCGTGTCCAGCTTCATTCCAATGAACATCCCCTTCAATAAAATTCTTACTGATAGTTTCCTTAGCATCCCCCTCGGAAGAAATGAATGAGGGGAAGAAATTCATAAAGACCACTGCATTATTTTTGGCCCATTCTTCCCAAAATATAACCTGGCGAGAAGACAAATCAGCATGGAAGATCTGATCTGGCCAAGGATACACGGCAATGGACATCTGTATCTGATGTTGTTGAAGGAGTTGAAATAACAAATCCATATGTTGCCGAGCCTTCTTAAGTCCATTTTTCCCATATTCTTCATACATATTATTGTCAATCGTCCATAAACTT
>JAJDBR010000227.1 GCA_029261275.1 Nitrospirales bacterium | reverse complement strand
GCTCCCTGCCGAGGCGGCTGTGGAAGGAGCGGGGGCAGCTCCTAAGAGGTCACTGACGCCTGGAATCTTGTCGGCGAGCTGCTGAAAGTCCCCGGCGCCTAATTTTTCTTTGGCTAAATTAAACAACAGTCCAGCGCCGCCTTTAGCTTGATCTTCGTTAACGCCTAAGCTGGTGACCAGTTGTTGGATGAGTTCCATAGTCGTACCTCCGATGTAATAATGACTGTCTATCTGATAAGGGAAATGCGAGACCTAGTAGATGCAATGAGGAGGGGGTAGTATGCCTAGATTCGTTGAATCCTTAAGGCGATGTTGAAGTTAGGATACGAGATTTGCGTCCATAAAGGAAAGGGGCAAGGAAAAATGGGATCTTCACGGACGATAAGGGGCAATAGATGGCGTAGTCTCAACTCCTCAGGCTATTACCAAGCCGGAATTCGATGGCCTTGCGCAGCATGCCAATGCGGGACCCATCCCACTCCAAGCAGTTCGACCGTGATGTTGGATTTTTTAGGTCGGATGGTCACAGTTTCCAAGGTTTCGGACTGAGCCTGTAATTGAGAGGCTAGTTTCTCTGCTTCTTGGGTAAATTCCCCCTCTAGGTCTGCCAGCTGTTGCTGGAGGGCTTCGACATTGTCTTCAGCCCGTTCAATATCTTGACTCTCTTTCCTCGATCGACTCAGGCCGCGAATGGTGCTGGCGGCCTTGCCAATAGATGTGCGACTCACGGTCTTCTTCCCCAGAAATGCTGAGAGAACGGTCGCCCCTAAGGAAATTATGGTTTGAAATTTCTGTTGTTTGGCTTGCTCCTCCTCATGGTCCACGGCCTGTTCTGCTCGGCGTATTCGGTCTTCCAGGCGAGCCATCTTTGTGGCATATTTTTTTCGCAAGGCTTCAGTTTTCTCGTCACGTGTTTCACGCGTGAGTTGTTGGATACGAAGGCGAAACTCTCGTTCTGATTCTCCAGAATCGGAAGTCATTTTCAAGACGGGGCTTTTATAAATATCAAGGGTGCGGTTTCGGTAGACCCACGTGACGAAGTTTTTTTGCCATTTCTTATAATTTTTCGCCTGATGAGCTGGAGCAGGGAGTTCCCCAAAGATCCCACCCCCTTCTTGAGTACTCTCAAGGTCATCAGGGAGAAGATCTATATTTATCACGTCATCCCATTCCACCGGTGTGGCATCATTAGTTAAGGGTACAAGAACGGTCAGGTCTCGAGACTCATCAATCTTTCGTCGCCCATCCAGAAAATGGACATTGGCGGCTGCCAACAATCGGGGTTCATAGATCAGTTTTGAATTCGCAGGTTGCGTGCCACGAATCGGCACGAAATGTTGAGAAATCTCTGGGAGAAGGACTGGGGGATGATTGTTGGTGGACGAAATTGCTTCGCCAGCCTTTTGAGATGAAGCGACTGCTAGAGAAAGCTGTGAGGCCCCTGGAAGGCTTTTCTCTTTTACAGGATCCATCAAGGTTTTAATCTGTGTTCGTGTCAATGGTCCCCGTAAATACGATAACACCCATCGAGTCTCAAAAATTTCCGGTCCGTCGTCATGGACATTGTTCATGAGGAACACGCGGTTGCCAAGGCCAGAGATAATCTGTTCCATCTTCTGACGATTAAAGTTCCCATCACTGTTGGCGGCAGCACCTTCCAGTCCATCCAACACGCGGGCCATATCCCGGTCAGTTTGTAATCGACCAATGAACCACGTACCCGTATTGCCCAATCCTTTGTAATCCAAGTCCACGGGATTTTGTGTGGCGAGGACCACGCCCAAGCCATAGGCACGGGCTTGTTTCAGCAAGGTCAGCATAGGGGTTTTAGATGGTGGGTTTTTGGTCGGCGGGAAAAACCCAAAGACCTCGTCCATATACAGGAGGGCACGAAGGCTGGTCGTGCCCGATTGGGTACGCATCCAACTCACCATTTGCGTCAGAAGCAAGCTCACAAAAAACATGCGCTCGGTGTCATTCAAGTGCGCGATGGAAAAAATGGCGATGCGAGGTTTGCCGCTGGGAGAATAGAGGATTTGATCGATGTCTAAGGGCTGTCCTTCCAGCCAGGCAGAAAACCCCGGTGCACCTAACAAATTATTAAAACGCATGGCCAGCGCAAAACGATCTTTTGAGGAAAACACCGATTCCAGGTTCATCACGCCCAATTTGGAAAACGGCGGCGATTGAATGGATTGAATCAGGGATGAAAGTGTCAGATTTTGGCCAGCCTCCCAGGCGGCCTTCAAAATATTGGCGAGTAAAATGTGTTCCGGACTTTGCAAGGGATCGGCATCTACACCAATGAGATTAAGCAAGCTAGTGGCCGTCGTTCCGACGTGTTCGCCAAGGGTTTCTGCATCTTCAAGGATCTTTTTGGATGGCACTGAAAACGATTGCAGAATGGAAACCGGAAGACCGGCCGTGCTTCCAGGGGTATAGACTAAAAAGTCGGCGGCTTCCCGGAGCCGTGCGATTCTGGCGCCATCTTGGCCCCAAGATTCTAACCCAGCTTTCCATTTTGCTGCTTCCTTATCGGCGAAGGCTTTCGGTGTGAGTTCTTTTTTCTTGGCGTCATCGGGATTGATCCAGGGAAGAAAATCACGGCCGTTCAAATTTGGAAAGGTTAACAGAAGATTTGCAATGTCCCCCTTGGGATCAATAATGATGGCAGGGATATTGTCGATCGCCGCTTCTTCCAATAAGCCGATGCACAGGCCAGTCTTTCCACTTCCGGTCATGCCCACGCAAACAGCATGCGTGACTAAATCTTTTGAATCATATAAAAGGAGACCAGGCTTGCCGGATTTATTGGGCAGGTCATATGGGCGCCCGAGATAAAAGGTTCCCAGTTTTTCAAAATCCGACATGGCGTACGACTCCTTTGAGCGTCCCTTTTGCCAAAGGGGAGTGGGAGGGGACCGTTCAACTTCAGGAAAGGAAAATATACCAAACCTATGTGGCCCTTCGCATCAATTGTTGTGGAGTAAAGGGACTCAATCCCCTTTTTACCCAGGGCGGCCACCTTAAATCGGGTTGAGGTAGGCAACGGAAAGGCGGCCCCACTCGCCAGGCTTAGACAAGGTCCCCGCTTGATTTGAGCGGCAGCCCAGTTGACCGATCTTCATTGGAGTGGGGTAACCTGACAGAGGGTTACTCTGCAATGGTATAGTTGAGTAAAGCCGAAAAAGAATTCCGCGATTTCAAGACCTGACCCCAAACCAGAATGATTATATCATTGGTATGGCGGTATGACCCTATCGATCGTCCAGCCTTTCAACCTCGCTGCTCAGCCGCCCGCATTTTATTGTAGTTTGGTGTAGAGTGGAAAACACTTTGCTAAGAATCCCATGGCACTCGTGAAGACCGTCTCATGTACGTTATTTGCTCTGATGGCTTTTGCCGGAAACTCGGTGTTGTGTCGAATGGCCTTGGGTGCAAGAACTATTGACGCGTCAAGCTTCACGGTGGTGCGTCTCTTATCGGGTATCGTGATTCTTATGATCGCGGTGAAATGCACGGCAACGACAAAGAGCAGCTCCGCCAACGGCAGTTGGATATCGGCCCTTATGTTATTTCTCTATGCCATCACATTTTCATTTGCCTATGTTTCCTTGGATACCGGGACGGGAGCCCTTGTGTTGTTTGGTGCTGTCCAAATGACGATGATTTGTATCAGTGTCCTGAGGGGGAATCGGTTACATATTTCGGAATGGGTGGGGATTTGTTTGGCGTTTACCGGGTTTGTGTATTTAGTCCTCCCAAGTGTCGCTACGCCTTCATTTTTTGGGTTTGTGCTGATGTCTGTGGCTGGCATCGCGTGGGGTATCTATACATTAAACGGTAGAATCTCGACGTTCCCGCTTCGTGATACCGCTTTTAACTTTGCACGCACCACGCCGCTTATCCTTGCCTTGGGCTTGTTGGCTATCCCCAACATACACCTATCGGCTGAAGGAATGATGTTAGCCATATTGTCAGGGGCCATCGCCTCAGGAATCGGGTATACGGTCTGGTATGTTGCGCTGGGTGGTCTTTCTGCCACGGAGGCTGCCGTCGTTCAACTGTTGGTTCCGGTTATTGCCGGCGTTGGCGGAATCGTGTTTGTATCTGAGACTATTACTGTCCGGTTGCTAATGGCAGCAGTTTTGATACTCGGTGGGATATTAACTGTGGTGGGAGGGCGCTGGTACTTCGTTCAATGGCGAGTCGCAGGAAGGTCCTAACCACTTTGTCAAGGTGACGGACTTTAGTCAAATTGCTAGAATGATGCTTTGTGACCTTTGGCACGTGAACTCGCTTTGGATTTGATATTCGTGAATTTTGTTAGCCAATGGTCAAACTAGGGTCTGAGCTGGCGCGACCAGAAGCTAGTTGATGCGGTCTATATTATTACCCTCTAGATGTTGGATACCAAAAGACGTTGGGCGATGCAGTGGTATCTGCGAAATTAATGAGAAGGAGTGATCCGTCATGAAAATGAAAATACTCGGTATGTGTTTTTTGGCAATGGGTTTGTTTCCTGGCGGAAGCGCTTTCGCGACACCACAAAGTAACGACGCCGATATAGATCGGTCCGTTCTGCCAATACAACCGCCGGTTGCGGCCCCAATTACCGAGATGGATGCACGCAATGCCACGAAGCCGGAACGGTTCGAAGTGAAGGCGCCGGAAGGTGCCCCGAACGTTGTCATTGTGCTGATTGACGACATCGGCTTTAGCGCAACGACACCATTCGGCGGGGCCATACAGACTCCTGCTTTGCAAAGGCTGGCCGATGAGGGTCTGCGGTTCAATCAATTCCATACAACGGCACTCTGCTCACCGACGAGGGCCTCATTACTCTCGGGCAGAAATCACCATCGTGTCAATGTCGGTTCGGTGATGGAAATCGCAACGGGCTTCCCGGGCAATGAGGGAATCAGGCCCGATGACGCAAAATATTTTGCCGAGACTCTTCGCCACAATGGGTACAGTACCGCCGCGTTTGGCAAGTGGCATGAGACGGCCACTTGGGAGGTGTCCGTCTCTGGCCCCTTTTTCCGTTGGCCGACGAATTCAGGGTTTGACAAATTTTATGGTTTTATCGGTGGCGAAACCAACCAGTGGGATCCCGTCATTTTTGATGGCGTCACCAAGGTAGCTAAAAAGGAAAATAAGGACTACCACTTCACGACTGACATGACGAACGAAGCGATTAATTGGGTGAAATTTCAGCAGGCCATGACCCCTGACAAGCCCTTCTTTGTGTATTACGCGCCAGGCGCGACTCATGCGCCGCATCACGCACCAAAAGAATGGATCGAAAAATACAAAGGGAAATTTGATAGCGGTTGGGACCAGCTTCGCGAAGAAACATTAGCTCGGCAGAAAGCCATGGGGATTATCCCAGCGAATACCAATTTGGCCCCCATGCCCAAGGGCATCAAGCCTTGGAGTCAGTTGAGCAATGACGAGAAGGCGCTTTTTGCGCTGCAGATGGAGACCTTCGCGGCATTTGCGGAACACACCGACCATGAAGTAGGGCGTTTAGTGAGTGCGATCGATGAAATCGGGGTTCTTGATAATACGCTGTTTGTCTACATCGTCGGAGACAATGGATCTAGTGCAGAAGGTGGGCTGGAGGGCACTTACAATGAGCTCGTCCACTTGAACGGAATTTTCGATGCTGAAACCATCGAAACTATGTTGGCGAGAGCTGATGACTGGGGAGGCCCTAATTCATTTCCGCATATGTCAGCGGCATGGGCAGTGGCCACAGATGTTCCATTCAAATGGACCAAACAAATGGCCGCAGATTTTGGTGGCACCAGAAATGCCATGGTCATGCACTGGCCAAAAGGATTTGAGGCAAAAGGGGAAATTCGCGAACAGTGGCATCACGTCAATGATATGGCGGCTACGGTCTTAGAAGCGGCCAATTTGCCGCATTCCAAGGAAATCAATGGGGTGGAGCAAAAGCCTCTTGATGGTGTCAGTATGCTGTATGCTGCGAAGGATAAAAATGCAGAGGACCGCCACAGAACCCAGTATTTCGAGATGTTTGGAAACCGGGCTATCTATGATGAGGGCTGGCTGGCTCGTGTGGTCCATCGAGTGCCATGGGAGCACGCCCCGTTGAATTCCCTGCAGGATGATGTTTGGGAATTGTACAAGACCGAAGAGGATTTCAGCTTGACGCATGACTTGGCCAGCAAAGAACCGAGAAAGCTGAAAGAGTTGCAGGCGCTTTTCGAAAAAGAAGCGATTGCGAACAACGTCTATCCGTTAGATGACCGTGTGTTTGAGCGATTTAATGCTGCGACAGCAGGGCGTCCAGATTTAATGGGTGATCGAACCTCATTGACAATCTCCCAAGGCATGGATGGCATTTTGGAGAACACCTTCCTCAACGTGAAGAACACATCCAAGACCATTGTTGCTGACGTAAATCTCAAGGGCAACGATAGTGGAGTTATTCTTGCCCAAGGAGGAAAGTTTGCTGGATGGGCGTTATACATGAACAATGGCAAGCCCGCATACACATACAACTGGTTCGGACTGGAGCGCTACACTGTTGAGGCACCAAATGCGATAAAAAAAGGACAGGCTGAAATCAAACTTGCCTTTGATTACGATGGTGGTGGCAAAGGCAAAGGTGGAACAGTCCAATTGTTCGTTGATGGTCAGAAAGTCGTAGAAGGTCGGGTCAAAAAAACGATTCCTAATGTATTCTCTGCGGATGAAACTGCAGATGTGGGAAGAGATGATGCGACACAGGTTGCGGACAAGATCTTTCGTGATTCAAAGGAATCAGAGTTTACTGGGCACGTGAATAAGGTCACGATCAGTATTCATAAGGAAAAATAAGAGAGACATTGGCCGCGCAGGCATCCCATCAGAGCCAGTGTCTGGTCAGTCAGTCTTGACCTTTGGTGGGCTGGTCTAGATGCGGCGTAATGCTAGTGAGTGACTATGAGCTGATCAGTATAGGGAACCCGCTTCGGCGGGTTTCTTATTGCCCACGTGTAATGGGTCATCGAGCATAATCACAATCACATTGGAGTCAGTGCATATATTCCTCTCAATCATTTCAACTAGAGAGCATCTCTACATTCTTGACGTTCTTCAGTCCTTAGGGAAGAATTCTTTCCAGTATCAATCAATGATCTCCCTGCTTCGAGTGCGACCGAGAGAAGCCGTGCGCGCTTTTCCGTAACCACCGTATTTCGTGCCGCTTGCTGAAAACGGGAGCGGCCAAATAGCTCCTGATCCCATCGCAATCTATTCAATCAATGAACGAATATCTCCCCTTGATTGTCGTCATCGCCATTACGAGTGCTGGAGTGGTGACAGGATTATTGTTTGCGTTCTCCAATTTCGTGATGCGCGCGTTGCAAGACCTGCCGACGGAACATGGCATGTTCGCCATGCAACGGATCAATGAAACAATCATCAATCCCCTATTTCTCATTTTCTTTCTGGGAACCCCGGTGCTCTGTCTGATCATTGGGGTCCTATCAGCATTGGAACTCAGCGCTGCTGGGCACGCGTATTTCTTCGGAGGTGCAGTGATCTATCTGTTGGGCCCGTTTGGGATCACCATGCTCTTCAATGTACCCCTCAATAATAAGTTGGCCGGAACGGCCCTGAGTAAATCGGCAGAGGCTTGGCCCCTGTACCGAAAACAATGGCAGTGGTGGAATCACATACGGACCTACATGGGCATTCTGTCGGTCTTTTTGCTCGCGTTGGGGCTAGCGGGTGTTCCTGGAATGTAGATGTGAACCAACAGGTTCTTAGAAAAAAATGAATGTTCCGGTTGGCTCTCGATTTTCTTGACTTATTTCGCGTCTTTATCAACAATCTTTCCAAGTTAGCTATCTTTTCCCTTCATGCCACAGGTGCGGCTGTCAAATTTTTGATGGTAAGGCTATCGTGGAATCAAACCAACTGCTCCATACCCATAACTTCTATCTTCGAACCGGGGCTAACTAGTAGGCTTTAATCTGCTGGCCGGGTTATGAGGCTATTCGTAGGATGGGATTTTGCCGATCCGAATGAGAAACCATGAGACAAGGCAAAAATTGTTTCAGACTCTGATATTTCTAGAATGATGGGCGTCCGTAGTCGCCAATGAATGGCGTCTTTTACAGACAGAAAAAGGAACCTTCGGCCCTAATACGGCAGGTGAAGGCGTATCTATAATGCGACTTTTTGTCTCCTATCTCGACGATGTGCCACAGAGCTAGGCTTGAGACGTATGAACGAAGAAATAAATTCTGGAACAAAGGCCCACGCTGCACCCGAAGATGATTCGAGCCAGGCCGTAGAGCCTTCCGAGAACGAACCGATCCAAGTGAAGGCACAACATGAGGGGCTGTCGAAACGACTGGCAAACCATGCTAGTACGGCACGTTCAATTGTCGTCAATGCCTTATTGCTCGCACTTGTCGTAGCAATGGGAGTCGTCCTCGCTCGGGAGTTGTCGCGGGACACGGTCATTGTCGAGCCGCTCGGAGTCCCCAAAGGGCTTGCCGAACGCGGCTACACGGGAGAAATACTCGCACGACGGCTGATCGATGAACTCACGAAGATTCGGAAAGGCGCATCAACGCGTAAGAATGATATTAATCCTGAGGTACTGCCAGACTGGTCGCAACCCGACATCCAGATTCCAGGAGCTCCTATGTCCTTGCGCTCGATAGTACGGTATGTCCAAGAATCTTTCAGCGCAACCGGCCTCCACATAAGTGGCGAAGTCACACGTTACGAGAATGGCCTTAGGTTACGTTTGCGAGAACGAGGTAGCGGAACATTGGAGGACGTACAGGTAAACTCGGTCGACGAGATCGATCGTCTCCTTCAATTCAGCGCCAGAGAACTTCAGAAGAAAATAGACCCCTACGTGTTAGCCTCTTACCTGAAAGACAAGGATATCAATCAGGCATTGGGTGTCATCGCATATTGCCTGGCTAACGAACCGACCGCGGACGATCCGTGGGCGTATAACCTGTGGGGGCTGATCTTAAAAGGCGAGGGTCAGTACGATAGAGCACTAGAATATTTTGCTAAAGCGATCAAGGTGCAGAATGATTTCGTTTTAGCGTACAGCAATTCGGGCATTGCGCTCGCTCATTTAAAGCGATTTTCCGAAGCGGCGGCCAAACATGAGGCCGCGATGCGGATAGCACCCAATGACCCGCATGTCTATACTAGTTGGGGCCGGTCCTTGACCCTTGAGAAACATGGTAAACAGGCAATCGAAAAGTTTAAAACGGCAGTCTCGCTGGATCCAAAGAATGCGCACGCCTATAACGAATGGGGGAGAGCCCTGTCCGAGAAGGGCGATATGCAGGGGGCGATGGAAAAGTTTGAGGTTGTGGTGAGGCTTTTACCCGATAATAAGGTTGCGAACAACAATTATGGCAATGAACTGCGTAGAATCCAGCGGTATGAGGAGGCGGTGCAGTATTTTAAGCGAGCGATCGCCTTGGAAAGGGACTACGGTGCTGCATATTACAATCTCGGTCTGCTCTATGAAGAGCAGAGACACCATGGAAGGGCGCGGTTGTGCTACGACAAAGCGTTAGCTACGGAGGGATTGACTGGCGAAGAGAAGAAAATTGTAAAGCAGGATCGGAAAAAGCTGCTTGCACGCTATCCGAATGCGAACAAGCCGCCCCCGGAAGGGCACTGTACGTAGGGAAAGGAGCCAAAACTTTTGTTGGGAGTTTTGTCACTCGGTGCAAGATGGGCTGAATGATGGTAGTGGTGCAGTTTCAATCGAGCAGGCCCACAATTTCTTCTAGCTCCCAGACATGCTTGGCAACTCCGGCTTCCATAGCTGGGGTGACTCGTAGCGTTTTGTGGATTCTAGCAAAGTTATAATGCATAAAGTGAAGGGCCACTGAATGTTCAAGGTTCTCCACCTTCTTAGAAAACCCATTGCTCAACCGAGTAAACCGCCTCATAGACATTCTCATCGTGAGATTCTGCCGTTCGACATAGCTTGTTGAGACCTGCTTCCGTTCAGGATTGCCCGTCACCTTCTTTTTCTTTGCTCCGCAACACACGCCAGGGCTATACCGTGCCTGTGCGCCTGATGGCGGATTGGCGTAGATCTTTTCGAGCATGGCGTAATCAATGTCATTGCCGAAGGCATTCCAAACGGCTTCCAGATAAGCCCGATGGCCGTCTGTCGTCAGTTGTACGCGGTTAGCTAGCCCTCCAGCTAAATCACTCATGAATTTTGAGGCATATTCTGCGCTACGTCCGCCAATGAGCCAGCAAGGAACCAGCTTGGTGTCCGCACAGAGAGCTGTCCAGGTCCAGCAATCACCAAAACCAAATTGACCTTTGAATTCTTCAGGGACATTCTTTTCCTTGGCGTAGCAAAAACTCCAAATTTCATCACATTGGATGCGCTTGCAAGGGAGGTCCCTCAATGTTCGATCTTGATAGGCCGCGCAGGCTCTACCTAGGTCCGCTAAGAGCTTGAGGACTGTATGCTTAGCTGCACCTGTCATGCGGACTGTGGCGTTGATGCTATTACCTTCAACCAGGGCAGCAACAATCTGAGTGCGTTTCACTGTATTCAGTTTGTTCATACCCCCATTATGCTTAAGCGCTCAAGCATAGTCAAGCGTGAGCATGCGTTGTCAACCTGAGAGGCGTGTGCTAAAATGCGCTTTCTCCTGGAGGGCGTTGATTTATAATTGTTTTTTCGCTTAAGGGTTGGCTTCACTTGCCGACAAATAAATATATGTCTCGGAAGAATGACACTAAAACGACGGCAGCGGAACGAGTCGTTGATAACATTTTCAACCACTTATCCAAGCTTTCGCCGGAAGAGCAAAGTAGGCGAAGCTCAAAGGCTCATGCCCTAGCCGTCGAACTTAACGGTTCTTCTTCCTCCGCTGAACCTCCTCGTCCCAAGCGGCAACAGATTGCCGGTAAACCTCCGAGTCGGCTTCATGGCCATAGCCGTCTTTAAGCCATCTTAAAAATCCTTTTTTATCCCCCCGTTCAAGGAAGTTATTAAAATCATCCTTGGCTTCGTGCTTCATCCTTAAGACTTCTTCATCCGGAAGCCTTCTCCTACTGCCACGCGCTTTTTCTTCAGCGATTACACGCTGAAAGTCATCGTCACTCACTTATACTACTCTCCGTATTGACACAGAAAACGTCCACCATTAAAATATAAATGCTCCTAGCTCTGCTCCTATGAGCCATTTTTGGCTATGGGAGTCCCCGCCCAGTCTCGAACTGGGAACCAAGGGATTAGCAATCGCCTCGCTCTATCCACCTGAGCTACGGGGGCAAATTTTTGAGGGGCATGGTAAGTTTGCGCTTACTGTGCCCCTTTTCAATTCAATCGTATAAAGTTCCCTTCCCGCATTATGGTCTTATTCCTCTCCATTCGTTTTAAGACAGTGTAAAAATAATTACCGCTTTTCCCTAGCTTCGCCATTGGGTATCCTTCTTTTTTTAACATTCCCCTAATATCAGGTTGGGGAATAGGGCGTCCTTCCCTTTTCAATAAAAACCTAATTGCCTCAGGTGGGCCCATTTCAGTTAGCACGGCAGGTTGTTCTATTTTGTGCCCATTTTGAAGGCCAATGCGCACACTATCTTTAGTTTGCACCTCCTGAAACCCCGGTAAGGGCATTTGGTCTAAATCATCAACAAAATACTGAAGAGAGCCTAAACGCGCTTGCAGCTTGCTTTTCCTGTCAATCTTATTTTTAATTTCTCGATCTATTCCTTCAATTTCTGCCTTCCACGCATGAATGGTCTTTTCATCAATCGTGATTTGAATATTAGGCATATCAGGACACCCTCCTTTTGGCGCGTTTTGAGACGTGAAGTTAGCGTAGCACGATCAAAGTACGCATGTAAAATGCGGTTATGCGTATTTAGGATGAGGTATGCGTAGGCGGGTCTGATATTTTACGCAATGCGTGGGTGGGTGACAATAAGGTTATTAATCTTTTTTCTTCCAGCGGGCCTCAGCCGCTTTCTTCGCAATCTGTGAACGCTTCTTGGGTGTGAGTTTTTCTGCCCTGGCTTTCCCGCCTTTCAATCCTCCCAGGCGACCGAGGGCAACAGCGGCAGGGTTCTTTTCTGGTTGGGTTTCTGTGGTTGGTTCTTCTTTGGCTGGACCTGTGGCGGCTTCAACGATCTGAGCGGCTAACAGGTTAATGTCGGAGGGTTGTCTCTTTTTCGTCGTGGACTTCTTTGCGGTCTTACTTGAGCGCTTAGGCATAACTTAGTATGCCAGATCTCTAGAGCTATTTCTACCAGTCTTGACACTATCTTGTTAGTATTGTGATACTATCTAAACACTAACGAAATTTCACAATAAGGAGGTCAAGATGCAAGTAGCACACAGTGAGCCATCAGACTACGATCAAAAATGCGAAATTCGCCTAGGAGTCGCTTCTTGGGATGACGGGAGCTGCAAGCACAATTCTATTAAATACACTTGGTTCGACAAGAATAAGAGAGCCGCCCGAGGGGGTGAATTCCCAGTTGAGGCCCTTCCCCAAGCCCTCGATTTTGCGATCAGGAAGGGATATGTGAGGATTCACTATAAGTAAGAAATTAAGTGGGGATCTTTTGTAGGGAAGTCTTATTACTAAAACAAACTGCACCACTACCTGAATGATGCGTCGGTTGCCGCGCTTAAGTCTCGATGCCTTGATACAAAGGGCATGGGTGAAGTCTGGCCAGGCGACAGCGGATTGTCCTGCGGTGGTGTAGTGGAGTGACGCCGAAAAAGAATTACATGATTGCAAGACCTGCCCCCAAGTCCAAGCCTTTATGTCTATAGTGCAATTTTTAGCAAATCATTGGGAAGCCGTGGTTGCAATATGTGCGCTAGCTGTATCTATTGTCGCCGTCACGATCTCTAGTTTAAATCTCAGAATACAGCGAACGCATAATCAAAAATCATTGACGCCAATAATCTTTATTGAGCCCTATGACTATGAAAATTGCATTCTTATAAAGATACGAAATGAAGGTTTAGGCCCCGCGATTGTTAAAAAAATACGAGTTCAGAAAAATGACTATGAAGTAAAACCAAGTATATTTAACTGGCTTCCATCCAGGCTACCTGAAAACATGAACTATAAGGAGTATTGGACTAGATCGATGGATTTTGTTCTGAGGCCTGGTTCCCTAGATCATATGCTAGAAATTCAGATTGATACAGATGACTCGTCTCAAATCAAGGAGCGTGAGATAATCCGAGGGATCTTGATGGAGCTAACTATATATGTTGAGTATGTTGACATCTATGATAATCCGATGCCTACGTATTCTAGAAGCCTTAGTCTTTTCGGAAGAAGAGATCATGAAAACTAGCAAATATAATCCACCTAGCAAGGCAATTAAAAATCGCCAAGAGCGACCCTTGGGCTGGACTCGTGACTTCACTGCTCGCCATTTATTGCGGTGTTAGGCCACTCTTGGAGTCTGACTTGCAATGAAAAACGATCAGGTTCTGAGCCGGGGGAAAGAGATAGCGAAGCTCTCGAGTAGCTCCAGCGCTAGAAGTTCATCGCGGAATTCCGAACGGCAGGAGTCAAATCTGTTGTTGAGTAATTGGTTTCTTCGCCCGTTTCTTGAAGTGTGGGTCTTTGGCAGTTCCCCAGTATTTGCGATAGGTTCAGCCCATCATTTCATAGCTCTTCAGCAAAAATTTCCCCTACTGATTCCTCTAGCTTCAGATTATATAGTTGCTAAGAGTTACTGTGCGGAAGCGAGTAGAGGTTTCAGATATTTTCCCGTGATGGAAGTTGGGGTATTGGCGATGTCTTCCGGTGCTCCTTGAGCGACGATGTGACCTCCCGATTCGCCGCCGCCTGGGCCTAGGTCGATGACCCAATCCGCACATTTGATAACGTCCAGGTGATGTTCTACGATCAGGACGGTATTTCCTTCCTCAACCAGTTGATTCAAGACCGTTAACAGACGCGTGATATCTTCTAAATGCAATCCACGAGTAGGTTCGTCCAAAATATAGAGTGCGCCTTTGTGCTCCGAGTTCGCGGCTGAACGTTTTGGGGTGTTGGCCAATTCCCTGGCGATCTTGAGTCGTTGCGTTTCACCACCGGAAAGGGTATTTGCTGGTTGTCCCAGTGTGAGATAACCGAGTCCAAGTTGCTGAAGCACGCGCAAGCCTTTGAGGGATGAAGGGCAGGAGGTCTCGAAGAAGGCAATGGCCTGGTCAACCGTGAGATTGAGCACATCGTGAATGGAATGTTCTTTGATGAGAACTTGGAGAATCTTGTCTTTGAATCGTTTGCCTTCACATTCCGCGCAGGGCACATACATATCTGCCAGAAAATACATTTCTAATTTTTCATAGCCATTCCCCTGACATTGAGCGCATCGGCCTTTTCCGGTATTAAAGGAAAAGTGTGCGGGTGAGAGTCGGTGTGCGCGGGCTTCCCGGGATTGCGCAAATAGCGTTCGAATGTCTTGATAGGCCTTCAGGTAGGTGATGGGATTGGAACGCGGAGTTTTGCCGATAGGTTCCTGGTCGATGAGGCACACGGTTCGGAGATGTTCGGTACCCTTCATTGTTCCTAGGTTGGGTTGTGCAGGGGAGCTGACCTTAAAAAACCGTGCTAGGGCTGAGTAGATCGCGCCTTCGACCAATGTGCTTTTTCCTGACCCAGAAGGCCCGGTCACACAGATGAACGTCCCGAGCGGAATCTCTACCGTGAGGTTTTTCAGGTTTTGCTCGCATACACCTGTGAACTGTAGTTTTTTCCCACTTCCTACACGACGTTGCGTGGGAAGGACAATCGTTCGTTCTCCGCGCAAATATTGTGCGGTCAGGGCCTGAGGATGCTTGAGGAAGATTTGATAGGGAGCCGCGCAGACAACTTGTCCGCCTTGATCGCCTGATTGTGGACCCATCTCAACGATGTAATTAGCCTGCTGGATGATCTGTGGATCATGTTCCACAACAATGACGGTATTGCCACGCTCGGCCAATTCTCGAAGAATCATGCCCATCGCCTCGGTGTCTCGCGCATGGAGACCAATCGTCGGCTCGTCTAACACATATTGGGTTCCCACGAGCTGACTGCCTAATTGCGTCGCCAGATGAATGCGCTGTGCCTCGCCCCCGGATAAGGTCCGCATTTCCCGATTCAACGTCAGATAGTCTAAGCCTACGCGCAGCAAAAATGAGAGTTTCGAGTGCAATGCCTTTAATAGATCTTCGGCGATGGCATCCTCGAATTCTCGTAATGGCAAGGATTGAAGCCATGTTTGCAGATCGGACAGCGGCCACCCACAGACTTCATGAATATGACATTGATGAATTTTTACCAGGAGGGCTTCGGGCCGTAGACGGGTTCCCTGACAATGTGTGCATGGAGAAGGACTGCGATACCGACTCAGGAAAACCCGGACATGCATCTTGTAGCGTTTGCTTTCTAAATATTCAAAAAAATCATTGATGCCTTCTATTTTCCCCTCCCCTTTCCAAATGAGCTCCTGTTCGCCTTCCGTGAGTTGGTTGTACGGTTTGGTTTCATCGAGCCCTCTCTTCTTAAACGCTTTGAGCATTTCTTTCTGCCACCAACGATTAGAGGGCTTGGTCCAGGGTTCGACCAGACCGTCGAGTAGCGATTTTTCGGGGTCGGGAATGAGCAACCGTTCGTCGTAGCGCAAAATATTGCCAAACCCTTTGCATTCGGGGCAGGCCCCTAGTGGATGATTGAAGGAAAAGGAAACAGGGCGCGGCGTTGGAAAGGTTCGGTTACATCCTGGACATGACAGATGTGCGCTATAAGTTAAGGGTGGATCATTTTCGATGATGACGCTCGCCTGGCCTTCACTTTCCCGAAACGCCGATTCCAAGGCTTCGACCAAACGGCTGCGTGATTCGGTGTCTAAGGTTAGGCGATCAACGACGACCAACAGTTCGGACGGCAACGGTGTGGAAAAGGGGTCGATGTTGAGGTTGATTAATTGCTGGTTGATGACGACACGAATGAACCCCTGTTTTAACAGGGATGTTTTCATGGCTTCCAGCGCATCGGGGTGGGGAGTGGATTTAGGAAAACAGACCAGGGTGCGTTGCTGGGGAAATTGTTCCAGTAATTGGAGGGCAACTGTGGTGGGGTGATGAGCCACCGCTTCCAGCTTACAGTCGGGACAGGTCAGTCGCCCGATTTTGGCGAACAGTAATCGGAGATAATCTGAAATTTCACTGGTAGTACCAACAGTAGAACGCGAAGTCCGAATGGGATTTTTTTGTTCTAAGGCAATAGAGGGACGGATATTGGTGAGTTGGTCGACATCTGGTCGTTTGACACGGTCCAGAAACATGCGGGTATAGGACGACAGCGATTCCACATAACGCCATTGGCCTTCCGCGAATAGCGTGTCGAAGGCTAAGGACGATTTTCCTGATCCGGAAACGCCGGTGATGACGGTGACCGCGTTATGCGGGATGCTCAGGGAAATATTTTTAAGATTATTTTGCCGAGCCCCTTCAATAATCAGCTCGGCATGCGGGGAAGGGGATTGGGACGTGGACTTCTTCTTTGGTGGCATACCGGGTTGAACAGGAAATGATGAAGGAACGTGTCGTGTTCCATGGTTGTACCCTGTTCACCCTCTGTTCGCCAAGAGGCAATTGTATAAAGAGATTGGAATTACAAGCGACCGAGGGCATCGCCGATCCACACAGCGGAGAGTCCGAGAAAGACGTGAAGGATAATATTCGCGGAAGCTTTGAGGATGGCACCATCTCTTAAGAGGGCCAGAGATTCAAAACCAAAGGTGGAATAGGTGGTGAACCCTCCTAGCACTCCGATAAAGAGAAAAATGCGGATATCAGGGCCGAGGATGGATCGAGTTTCGGCTAGTCCATACAAGAGGCCGATGAGAAAGCATCCCAGGATGTTGACTGTGAGGGTTCCAATGGGAAAGCCGAATGCGGGGCTGAATCGATTCAATGCCCCAGCCATGATGAAGCGGCCGATGGAACCCAGAAATCCACCAAGGCCAACCCAAAGAAGTTGTGGTAATCCGTATGGAATCATTTCTGGGGATTGTCTAGATGCTAGGGTGAGAATGCAAGCCAGTGACTGGTTTGAGGTTGAGTTTCATTTGCGATAGATCATCCAGTTTTGGGTTTTCGTTTTGGTGTGGAGGAGGCTTTCCTGGATTTGCTTTGAGGGCGATTCGTCTCGGAAGGAGCTTGCGTCGGTCTGTTCGCCCAAAGAGCGATGCCTCCTAAGAGGCCCGCCACATTTGGCACGGTAGTCACATTTGGTGGCAATTCTAATGTGACCTTCTTTGCATTGCCGCCTCCTAGATACAGACGGTCGTAGTTGATGACGTGATCAAGCGTTTCAATGGCTTGAGCCAGGCGTTGATTCCATTTCTTTTTCCCGATCTTTTTTAGTGCCGCCGCGCCTAATTCGTCTTCATAGGTCTTTCCTTTTCGAAAAGGGTGGTGGGCAATTTCTAAATTTGGCACGAGGGTTCCATTGACGAAGAGAGCTGTCCCAAATCCTGTCCCTAGCGTAATGACGAGTTCGACGCCTTTCCCCTTGATGGCTCCAAATCCTTGCACATCAGCATCATTGGCTGCCCGAACCGGTTTTTTGAGTTGGCGTTCTAAGTTTTTCACTAAATAGGTTCCAGGCCAGGACGGATCCAAGTTCGGTGCTGTTTTGATGCGTCCGAGTTGAATGACGCCAGGGAACCCGACCGAGACTCGGTTAAATTTCCCCAATCCATGAACGAGCTCCGAAATTCCGGTCAGCACAGCGTCAGGTGTGGATGGTTGCGGGGTCGCGATTCGGAGTCGATCCCCGATAGGTTGCCCTGTTGGGTTGAGAAGAATCCCCTTGATCCCCGATCCCCCAATATCAATCGCGAGGGTGATTGGTTGGGTCGTTGCGGCGATACGTTTTGATGTCGAAGCCATGGATCATTCTCCTTAACCGGGCGTTTCAATGGGTCCTTGTCTGCTGTTATACACCTCTCCACCTTGTTCGACGTAATTTCTCAAGACTTGAGTGGCGTTTGGGCGACCTATATCAAGGGTGACGGAAATACCGCGCTCTTCAAGGTGGGCCGTCCAGTTTTGAGGCTTTGGTCCTTCATCAAATCCTATGGTTTCGGCGTCGCTTCCCCTTGCCCCGCATACCAGATGCCGGACACCTGACCAGCAAATAGCTCCCAGACACATCGCACAGGGCTCACAACTGGTTACCAGTTCCTGTGGAGGGAGGCCCGCGGCGCCTAAATCATGGTCCCCAAGTATTTGCTGAGCCAACATGATGGCCATCACTTCCGCATGGGCGAGGGAATTTTTGGATAAGAGGACGAGATTCACCCCAGGTGCAATTAATTGATGCGTATCTGCTCGAAACACACTTGCCCCGAATGGGCCACCAGTGCCCTGTTCAATATTGAGTTTTGACAAGGTGGTCACGAAGTCCATGCGTGTTTCGAGTGTGGGGAAAGTCGTGGGTTGTTGTTGAAGAAAGTCGGTGATCCACTGCGGTAGCTCAAGTTGAATCCGTGGAAAGGTGTTCGGGGTGCTGTTCATACGGTCGTTGATGGCTTGGGTGAAAACCAGTTGCGTATTGTAGCTAAAAGGGAACAGTCAGTTGGGGATCAGCATGCGTTGATGAAACTAACGCTCATGTTACCTATACAGAAAATTGTACCAGTACAAATGATTTATTAAAAGATTCCAGGGAGAAGCCCTGCTACATCAATGGAAAGCGCAGACTAGCATTATTACTGGGGTGTCCGCGGGATTTAGCAAGGCCCTGAGCTATGCCACGGCGCCACAATCTCCTAAGTTGGTATTGGCCGCTCGAGATTCCCCCCGATTCGAAGCCGTGGCCGAAATCTGGGAAGGCTTAGCAGTGACAACGTTGGTGATGCCAACTGATGTTGGTGACCCTCGGGCCTGTGCGGAGGCAGTTCAGTCTGCGTTTGCCAAGTTTTCTACAATCGATGTGTTGGTGAATAATGCAGGTATGTTGATGTGGGCGACCGTTGAAGATGTGCAAGATGTGTCGCGATTTCAACATCTCATGAATGTGCATGCAAAGGGGAGTGTGTATTGCACCAAATTGCCCTGACGGGCCTCAAGCCACACCAAGGTCGAATTGTCGCCATCTCAAGTATTCCAGTTTCACTGATCTGCCTTCTCGCGCGATCTATTGTGCGAGCAAACATGCGATGAATGGGTTTTTTGAATCCTTACGAATCGAGTTTGAGGGAATTGGTGAGAGTGTTGCCCTCGTTGCCCCTGTTTTGTGCAACTGGAGATTTTCACCAGAAGCCTTGGTGTGGATGGCCAATCACGTAGGCTTCATCTTCAGGATTTTGACTCATTTTTAAGTTCAGAGGCGTGTGCGGAAATCATTAGCCACGCGATGGCGGGACGAAAACGTCTCGTGATTACGTCTTTAGAAGGAAAGTTGGGACGTTGGGTGAAGCGATGTTTTCCGCAGATAATTGATTGGATGACTAAGAGAGGCGTTAAGGAGGCTCTTTGAAAGCGAAGGAATATTCTGTGAAGGGTGCTGCGATTAGGGCATGACATACGAGACGCGTTCAAGCTCGTAGCCTTTTCCCTTCAGTAGAGTGAGAAGACCGTCTTCTCCAACCAAATGAGCCGCACCAACGATCACGAGTACGTTTTGCTCTTCTGTGAGAAATTCCTCAATTTGTGGTACCCAGTTGTTGTTTCGTTTAACTAGAAGGTTATTATAAAACAGTGGATAGGTTTTCATGGTTTCGACTAATTCTTCTAGCCCTGCCAAATTTCCTTGATGCCAAGATTTCACCATATGTAAAAATGCTTTTTCTTGTTTCTTGGAATCGGTAATGGTTAACGATTCCTTCAGCATCGACTCTTGTACCTTCAGGGGGAGCGTATCAAAGATCTCCATTTGATCTTGAACCGTTTCCAATCCTCCTGTGGGCTTGCCCGCATCTTTGGCTTTTCGATAGAAATAATTCTCAATTCCTAAGTCAGGGCGAAACTCCATGGATGAATCAAACTTTCCGCTCATGCCGAGATTGACCGCCCACGGCTTGAGTTTATTGACCTCCTCCATGTCGACTCCCAAAGGCGTTAATTTTTTTTTGAGAAGCGTATAGGTTTGAGGAGAGAGGACGCTTTTAAGAGTTTCCCCATTTTGAAAGGCATAGTATTTCTCTCGTTTTTTTGCCGCTTTTGCAGAAAAAAGAATTTCAGGATCTATTTCAAATACAACCTTCTGGGAATTGAAATAGGCATAGGAGAATGCGCGCGTCAGTGGATAATATTCTTCAGCTAAGACATGGATAGACCCCAAGAGGTACACCGTGTTGGTGTCGGACTGAATTTTATAAATGAGACTATTATTATACCCCTTCCCCACCACCTGACCG
>JAJDBR010000226.1 GCA_029261275.1 Nitrospirales bacterium | reverse complement strand
CTCATCCTTGGACTCCAATACGGAATTCATCCCAAAATAGCGGAGGTCCGAACACTTCAGGGTTCCCACTGTGACTCCCCCAAGTAACAAAGTGAACGTCCTGAAATGCCCGACCCTCCTGCATTCTCATTTACTGAATTTTTGTCTACTAGCTCATTAACGAATAATCAAGGCATGCCCATTGGTAGTCGAAATGAGTGCCTGTAATAATTGTCCAGGTTCCTTCTGCCCGTTCGGGAATGCTGTATCTCGCCCAATCTCTACCCGAATGGGCTGCTGTGTCGCTTTGCCTTCAACCACATAGACATTACCTTGGATTTCCTTAAGCGTCCCCTCGACGTTTTTAAATTTCGAGGGTGTCCCTCCCACTTCTGAAGATTGTGACTGTATCCCTTTTTGGCTCAGAAGGAGGGCAGAGCCCAATTCCGAATCTCCAGCAAAACTTAGTGCCACCCCTTGGCAACTCAGAATCAACGCCCATGCACAGAGATAGCTAAACTGTTTCATAATCAACCTCCTCAGCATTTGATACACATAAAGACTGAAATCCCACCATTACCGATCAATCGGTTTGTATCATCTGCAAAGGCCATTCCCTTCAAATGGCACAACCAAATTCCAAAACAAATCCAAGGAGTTGTGAGAGATTCTGTGATTGGGATTCACGGGAATGACCCAAACACCTGCAGGGCACCACCTACAGGCTGTCACCAACCGCTGTAGGGAGAACAGTGCAGCCCCTAGCAAAGAGGATGAGTAGAAATTCAGTAGGTGGGATTATTGATAAAAGACATGAAGTTTCCTTACAACCAATAGGTTATTGGTATATTTGGGAGAAAGGAATAGCGGAAGCTATAATCATCTTATTGAGATCGCATCAACCATACCAATAAAATGAACCAGACAGAATGCGTGATTTTTTCCCTGGATTAGCCGGAATTCCTGCTGCAAAATCTTCCGTCAGCTTCGTGGATGGAGCGCAGGGGATTTTAGAATATCGCGGGATCAGGATTGAAGAGCTAGCCAAACACAGCTCCTTCCTTGAAACCGCCTTTCTTCTCTTTTTTAATCGACTTCCTACCAACCTTGAGTTAGAACAGTTCAACAGAGATATTACCCATCACCGTCGCATCAAATACCGTATTCTTGATCTCCTGAAAGCGCTACCTGAACATGGACACCCCATGGACGCCTTGCAATCAGCGGTTGCCGCTCTGGGAATGTTTTATCCCGTTCAGGATGTAGAAGAAGAAACCACCCAATATCTCACCGCCGTCCGACTAATCGCGAAACTTCCCACCATTGTGGCAGCATTCGCTCGCCTACGACAGGGAGATGAGTCAATCCAACCCCGTGATAATCTCTCATACGCAGAGAATTTTCTCTACATGTTAACGGAACAGGTTCCAGAGCCAGCTCTGGCCAAGATATTGGACGTCTGTTTGATTTTACATGCCGAGCACACCATGAACGCCTCAACCTTCAGTGGTATGGTGACCGCTTCTACCCTGTCCGATCCATACTCCGTGATTTCATCAGCCATTGGAACCTTGAAAGGACCGCTCCACGGCGGTGCCAATGAAGCGGTAATTCATATGTTGAAAGAAATCTCTTCAGTGGACTGCATTCCCATGTATTTAGAGGACAAATTCACCAAAAAAGAAAAAATTATGGGATTTGGCCTCCGGATCTACAAAGTGAAGGATCCCCGTGCCATGGTCATGCAGGGGCTCGCCCAACAATTGGATGCGGAAGCCGACCCCCATTCCCTCTTTAATCTAGCCCAAACACTGGAAGAACACATGGAAGCTCGTGTGGGCACAAAAGGCATTCGCCCCAACGTAGATTTTTTTTCAGGTATCATTTACCATCGGATGGGAATTGAGACGGATCTTTTTCCCCCCATCTTTGCCATGGCCCGGGTCGCAGGGTGGCTCGCCCATTGCTTTGAGCAATATCAAGAAAATCATCTCTTTCGTCCCGACCAAATTTATGAAGGCCCCCATCACCGCCCCTATCAATCGGTTAATACGCGTGAGCCTCAATCTGACTAATGGTCTCTACGATTCAAGCGAGCTTTCCTTTCCACTCCACTCCCACATTTCCAACATTCGAGCGTGATGACATCTCCTCCTATTTATGATGTGCTGGTAGTTGGCGCGGGGCTGGCTGGCATGCGTGCCGCACTCTCCGCTCATCAACAGGGTGTTTCTGTGGCCATCCTCACCAAGGTCCATCCTATCCGCAGTCATTCAAATGCCGCTCAGGGAGGGATCAATGCCGCACTGACCGATCGGGAAGATAAATGGGAAGATCATGCCTTTGAAACTGTGAAGGGCAGTGATTACTTGGCCGATCAAGATGGGGTCGAAGTCCTGTCGCAAGAAGCGGGGCAAGACATCATTACGCTGGAACATATGGGAGTCATTTTTAATCGCAATGAAGAAGGCCACTTGGGGACCCGCCGTTTTGGTGGCCAAAAAAAAGCCCGAACCTTTTTTGTGTCAGACTTTACCGGACAGGCCATGCTCCATGTTCTGTATGAACAACTGATGCAGGCCAACCTTCCTGTCTACGAAGAATGGTTTGTGACGTCCCTGGTTAAAGACGACCAGGGCCACTGCGCTGGACTCGTGGCCTTTGAAATCCGCACAGGCCGGTTTTCGCTCTTCCGCGCAAAAACGGTCATCATGGCCTCAGGCGGCTTAGGCCGCGTCTATGAACCCAGCACCAACGCCCTGATTTGCACAGGCGATGGCATGGCCCTGGCTTACCGCGCGGGCGCACCCCTCATGGATATGGAAATGGTGCAATACCACCCCACAACCTTGAAGGGCAAAGGACTCCTGATCACTGAAGCTGCTAGAGGGGAAGGGGCCTATCTCTTGAATAAAGATGGCGACCGTTTTATGAAACACTATGCGCCAACCATGTTAGAGCTCGCCTCGCGCGATGTGGTCTCGCGGGCAGAGCAGATTGAGATAAATGAGGGACGAGGGATCAAGGGATGCGTGCTCCTCGACTGCCGCCACTTAGGCCGACCGTTTCTTCAAGACCGCCTGGGGCAAATTTATGCCGAGGCTCAAACGTTCGCCAGTATTGACCTGGCCGAAGAACCCTTACCCATTCGTCCTGGGATGCATTATCAAATGGGTGGCATCAAAACCGATACGGAAGGGCGATGCTGGGACACGACGGGAACTTGGAAAGGACTCCCCGGCCTGTTCGCCGCCGGAGAGACCGCGTGCGTCAGTCTGCATGGTGGCAATCGGCTAGGGGCCAACTCACTTCTGGACACTATCGTCTTTGGCCGGCGAGCCGGACACTGTGCCGCCGAATATGCCCGCACCATTCCTTTACCATCGATCTCAGAACATCTCATGGAGAATGACCAACAATTCGTGGCGAGCCTTTTGGCTCGTCAAGGACCGGGAGAACGTGCCGCGGCGATTCGTTTGGAAATGGGCAGAACCATGAATCGCTATGTCTCAGTATTTCGAGAACAAGAAGGATTAGAAACGGCGCGACAACAAATCCAAGAGCTGAAAGCCCGATGGCCTGCTATCACCATTCAAGACAAAGGCCAGGTGTTCAACACAGGAATGATTGCCGTTCTTGAATTGAGTTTTATGTTAGATTGCGCTGAGGCGATCATCGAAGGTGCGCTGACACGGACAGAAAGTCGAGGGGCACATTTCCGTACGGACTACTTGGATCGTGACGACGAGGATTGGCTGAAACATATTTTGCTTTACCATCAACCGGGGAAAATTCCTGACGCCGGTTTTCTTCCCGTTCACATCACGCAATGGCAACCTCAGATTCGTGTGTATTAACTTTCCTTTTAACCCTTCCTCCGACTTTTCTTTGTTATAATAGGCTGAGCGATTAGAACGCTCATTTCACACGATTGATCAGCACACCTTATGCAAACGACCCTTCGCGTCCGCCGCTACAATCCTGACAATCCAGAACCGAAGCCATTCTTTGAAGACTATCATCTTGAACTCGATCCCTCGGATTCCGTTCTCGATGGTCTGATCAAGGTACGAGAAACTCTTGATGATTCCTTGGCACTCCGATGTTCCTGCCGAGGCGCCATCTGCGGATCATGTGGCATGCGTATCAACGGCCATGCCGCCCTCGCCTGCAAAACCAAAGTGGTCTCCGTCGCCCCACTTGGTGGTACCATTGAAGTCGAACCGATGAACAATATGCCGGTGATTAAAGATTTGGTCACTGATATGGGGCCGTTTTGGGAAAAGATTCGTCAGGTCCAACCCTGGCTACGCCCTGCAGAGCCAGCACCCGTCACCGAATTTGTTGCCCCACCAGAATCCATGCGCCATTTGGAAGGAGTGATGAGTTGCATCATGTGCGGCGTTTGTGTTTCCGATTGCACGGTATTGGAGGTAGACAAAAGATTTATCGGTCCGGCTGCACTCGCTAAAGCCTATCGGTTTGTGGCTGATCCACGTGACATCGCCACATCGATACGATTGGAAACCCTTAATCAGCCAACCGGGATGTGGGATTGCACTCGCTGCATGGAATGTATTCAAGTCTGCCCAAAAGGCGTCGGCCCCATGGACCGAATCATGGCGTTGCGATCAATGGCCATGGCTGAAAAAATGCCAGACACCTGTGGCTCTCGCCATGCAGAAGTCTTTACCGACATCATTAAACATAAAGGCATTCTAGACGAACCCATGTTGGCGATCAGAACCTTTGGGCTCAAGCATATTGGACGATTATTGGACATGCTTCCTATGGTCATTCAATCCCTGTTCAAGGGCAAGGTCCCATGGTCCGGTCCATTGCATCGGCCGATCTCAAGCATTCAGCATATTCAACGCCTCTTTAAACGGGTCAGAACCAAATCATGAACTACGCCTTCTTCCCAGGTTGCGTTTCCAAAGGGGCCTGCCCCGAACTCTATCAATCGGTCATGCAGGTCTATCCCACACTGGGCATTAACCTGGAGGAAATGACCACCGTCTCCTGCACCGGTGCGGGTGTCCTTCAAGAAAAAAATGAAAAATTAGGAGACGTGCTCAATGCCCGAACATTTGCGCTGGCCGAGAAGCGGGGCTTTCCCATCATGACCATTTGCAGCACGTGCCAAGGGGTCATGAGCCAAGCGAATCACCGGCTGACGACCCAGCCCGAGTACCTTCAGGAAGTCAATGAAATGCTACAGGAGGAAGGGCTGACCTATCGCGGCACCACCGTCATCAAACATTTCCTGTGGATTTTATTAGAGGATGTTGGGGAAGATGTCTTGCGAGCAAACATGACCAAGCCCTTAACCGGTCTTCGGGCTGCCCCATTTTACGGGTGTTATATCCAGCGGCCAACTGAGGCATTAGGTTTCGAAGAACATCCGGATAGAGGAAAGTCATTGGAGCGCATCATTGAAATTCTTGGGGCCGAAGTTGTCGATTTTCCTGGCAAAACCCGATGCTGCGGTTTTCCCATTCTCACTATCAACAAAATCAACTCTTTATCTATGGTGGCCACCCATACCCAAGACGCCAAGTCTCATGGCGCCGATATCATGGTCACCCCTTGCCCGCTCTGTCACCTCAATTTGGACGGCATGCAATCCCAGGCCGCCAGTCAACACAACACCTCCATTAACTTGCCCATTCTCCATCTTCCTCAGCTCCTCGGCCTGGCCATGGGGATGGACCCCAAATCCCTGGGCTTGCAACGAAACCTCATTTCACCTACTTCTGCCCTCGCAAAAATGAACCTCAGTTTGTAGTTTTTTGAAGATTGACAGAAACAGTCATTCCCACTACGCTCGAAGTTTAGCGACCAAGGACAAACTGAAAAATCATTCCTAGGAGCAAGATGCTATGAGTACAAAAACCAAAGAAATATTGAATCAAGCCCTAGAGCTTCCCCCGATAGAAAAAGCCCGTCTTGTTGATTGCCTTCTTTCAAGTCTTGATAAGCCAGATGAAGCCATTGATGGTCTTTGGCGGCAAGAAGTCGAAAAAAGAGTTGAAGCATACCAAGGGGGAGAACTTGCCTCTGTATCGCTCCAGCAGGCCCTGTCAAAATATCAGAGATAATGCAGATTCGACTGTTAGAAGTTGCCCAGCAAGAACTTGATGAAGCTGTCACCTATTACAATTCAGAACAAGCAGGATTAGGGGCCGATTTCCTAATCGAATTCCTTAACTCTCTTGAACGAATTAAAGCTTATCCCCAAGCCTGGAAACCCTTCACCAAAAATACTCGCCGCAGCAAACTACGACGATTCCCCTATGGAATTGTCTATCAATTTCTTGAGACCGAGATTTTAATCGTCGCCATTTCCCACCTGCATCGAGAACCTGGACACTGGAAAGATAGAATAACGCCTTAGTTCTTGAAAGCACGGAATTCTCTAAGTAGGATTACCTCTCCTCATCGCCAAGACTTAAACCAATCGCATAAATGCCGGGTTTCAGCCCGGCGACCGAGCTACTTTTGTTTCGAAAAAAGTAGCCAAAACCATTGACGCCCAGTCCTGCCGCATTAAAAATGATGAACGCAAAGAGGAGGGCGGAACAACTCGCTACGCTCAAACAAGATCCGCTAAAAATATAAGAACGTTCATCCCGAGAGCCTGCCAGCAGGCGTCGGACATAGGAAAAAGGTGAAGTGCTCAAGAAAAGCAATCCAGTTGTAGGTCAAAATGGATGGACAAATGAGATGACAGGAAATCGGGAACATGTAACACTATGGCCCATTCTTTTACACGATTTTATTTTAAGGCGACATTGACGCAGTGAGCGGCTACTTGGCGGCGACCAAGTGATGCAATTTGTGAGGCCTCATAGAGCTTTCAATTGGCTGCCCGCTTTCGACCCAGGCCGTGTGAAAACTCGGAATTTTCTGTATTCATGGGGCGCCTCACCCTTGATCCAACAGAGATCGTGGCATACACGCGATCCTAGGAGGCTAAAATTTTAGATCAAAATTTTATACGGAGTTTTCACACAACCTGGACTGTGAGTTCAATTGATCAACGCAACACTTTATCTTATCTTCTAGAGATACAGAAGGAGTGTGCCCATGAAACACCGCACCCGCATCAACTTTACGGCTGCCCAACGAGCGGACATTTGGGATCGCTGGCAGCGTGGCGAA
>JAJDBR010000225.1 GCA_029261275.1 Nitrospirales bacterium | reverse complement strand
GACCGCATGGATTCGCCACGCTGCCAGCGATCCCAAATGTCTGCTCGTTGTGTAGCACTAAAATTGATGCGGGTTCGGTGTTTCATGGGCACACTCCTTCTGTATCTCTAGAAGATAAGATAAAGTGTTGCGTTGATCAATTGAACTCACAGCCGAAAGCGGACAGATTTTGAAGTAATTAATAGGGGCAGGCCTGAAGTATTGTTTCAGTCTATTCAGACAATTCACCTAGGACCATGCCCAGAAACCAAGACTGCACGTAGCGGGCGGCTTGAATTCAAGCCATTACTCCTCAGTTTTCATGTCTTGTAGTTCCTCAACCGTATAGTCGCCATGTGCCCACCGCTCGTATTAGGTGTCAGGAACCTTTTAGTAGAGTTATTTTTTAGAGTCAAGTCAAAAAGGAGACAAGCCTTTTGTTGAAAGGCTCATGATTTGAATTAGGAGCCAAATCTATTATTAAGAGTTATTCGGGATGAATGCCCGTCACGTCTGTTTTTATCTATATTAGATATACCTTGCTCTCCTGTTTAGAGGGGACGTGCTCTGAGCCAACGGAAAATCCGAGAATGAAATTCAAGTCTGTTTGATGTTTTACTCGTGTCTGTTGTTATTTCTGAAGCAGGGTTGCGTCTTTTTTAGTAAAACCACTCCATTTATTCCAGCCTTTCCCTTTCCTTTTACATCTTCCAGAAAAATTCAGGCGTCCTTTTCCCGTCAGGCCATAGCTTATCGAACCCGAGCGGTCTTGACTCGCAAACATCTCTCGGTAAAATACCTATGGTTAGGGTCAAGTTGGCCATGTGCCTTATATCCTGTGAGGCTCTTACACCATTCACGCAATCGGTGATCATAGCAGCATTGTTTTCCCGCAACCAGACTCTTACTGAGCAACAAAAGGAGATCGAATGACATGACAGTTGAAGCTAAAACGCATACTTTTCAAATCAGGGGTCAGTTCGCTTGTTTTGTAGTAGAGCCCTTGTTCTTGGCTTGTTCAGAGAAATCGTGAATTTTTGTCAGGCCCCTTCGTATCTAAGTCGTGCTAAAATACACTCTTCCGATATTCCACAAAGCAAATGAGTACATGATTTCTTCCAAACAATGGCTTTTCAGCCGTTGCCACATGTAGATAACCTCAGTTTTAGCTGGCAAACGCAAGCAACTTGACCCCTTAATCAATGGCTGGAAATGCAATAAACGAACTACCGCCTCTATGAAATCGATTTTTGTGCTTGGTAGCTAAACAATCTCTGATCTCTTCAAAGAAGATGAGCGAACACCATGCAGGATTTTACTCCCGGCCAGCGTTGGCTTAGTGACAACGATGCCGCACTTGGTTTGGGCATCGTCCAATCTGTCGACTTTCGCACGGTTCAAATGGATTTTCCCGCGGCCGATGAAACACGCACGTATGCAAAAAATACTGCTCCGCTGACGCGTGTTAAATTTGCTATCGGTGATTCAATTAATAGTGTCGATGGTTGGTGCCTGTCGATCACCAAAATAGAACATGTCAGCGGCACAGTACGCTACCATGGCATTCGAGAAAGTGGCGAAGCCGCTACCATGCATGAATGTGATCTGTCCGATGAAACCACGTTTAATTTAGCGCAAGACAAACTGTTTGCCGGGCAAGTTGACGATAACAGATGGTTTGAGCTGCGCGCGGCAACGCTACAACATCTTGCCAAACAACGCGCATCAACAAGCTTTGGCTTGCACGGGCCACGTGTCAGCCTGATTCCACATCAAATGTATATTGCCCATGAAGTCTCAAGGAGAATCGCCCCGCGTGTTCTGCTTGCCGATGAAGTGGGCCTCGGTAAAACCATTGAAGCCGGTTTAATTCTACACCGTCTGACATTGACCGGAAAAATAAGCCGTGCATTAATTATCGTACCAGAACCCCTGCTGCATCAGTGGTTGGTGGAATTGCTCCGGCGTTTTCATTTGCACTTCACGTTACTCGATGAACAGTATTTTTCACAAAAGGACGAGGCAGTTGACGATTCTGAAGAATCAGTGCCTATTGAAAACTATTTTGATCAATTCCCCTTCGTGTTATGTGGATTGCACTTTGCCTGCCGCGATGATATCGCCCCGTTAATTGCCACGTGTGAATGGGATATTTTGGTCGTCGATGAAGCGCACCATCTTGAGTGGACCCCAAGTGAGAGCAGCCGAGAGTATGGACAAATCGAACTGTTGGCTAATCAAGTAGATTCAGTCTTGTTATTGACAGCCACACCCGAGCAATTTGGCACGGCAGGACATTTTGCGCGTTTGCGACTACTCGATCCCGCGCGTTTCCACTCTCTCGAAAGCTATCTAGCCGAGGAGAAACAACATGCCGCGATTGTCGATCTGGTAAATCTACTACTCGATAATCAGAGAATAGCTGAAGATGATCTGGCGCTATTACGTGCGCACATTGATGATAGCGACGCCCTCGACATATCAGGTATCAATTCCCCTCATGACGATGCACGCACCATTCGACAACGAATCATCGACCATTTAATTGATCAACATGGCACTGGCCGCATGTTGTTCAGGAATACGCGTGCGACGATCAGTGGGTTTCCTCAGCGTCATTTCATTCCTGCTGTACTCGACGATGACAGAAACGAGACTCGTATTAATTGGCTTTCCGATAAATTGCGAGAACTATCGCTCCAAAAAGTACTCCTGATTTGTGCAAGAGCCCAGACCGCAGTTTCTACATCAACAATACTCCGGAAAAAGCATGGTGTGCACGCCGGTGTTTTTCACGAACACATGAGTATCCTAGAACGGGATCGCGCTGCCGCCTGGTTTGCCGATGCCGATGAGGGTGCGCAAATATTGATTTGCTCTGAGATTGGTGGCGAAGGCCGAAATTTCCAATTTCTCCACAATATCGTCTTATTCGACTTACCCGACAACCCTGATTTGCTGGAGCAGCGCATTGGGCGCCTGGATAGAATCGGACAGCAGCACGATATCAATATTCACGTGCCTGTCGTGGCAGGTTCAAGAGCCGCACGACTGAGCCACTGGTACCACTATGCACTCAATTCATTTGAACAAAGTTGCGTAACCGGCCAACACATCAAGGCTGAGATGGATGAACAATATTCCACCTACCTGATCGGCGAACACCCCGATGAGGAGAAGTTTATAAGCGTGTGCAAATATCTTCATGAGCAAAAGACCCGACAACTCAACCTTGGGCGAAACCGGTTGCTCGAACTCAGTAGTTGCCGTAGAGAAATTGCCGACCCGTTGATTGAAGAAATCAATCAAAATACACAGGCGGACGTGTTATCACGATACCTCGAAAACGCCTTTGATTGTTTTGGGGTTGAAATTGAAGATCATTCGCAAGACAGTTGGATTGTACGACCGGGTGCTCATTTAGAGGTGGAACAATTTCCTGGGTTACCCGAAGACGGTATTACCGTGACGACCAATCGAGAGACTGCGTTGGCGCGAGAAGATATGCATTTTCTTAGTTGGGAACACCCATTAGTACGCGCGACCATCGACATGATTCTGAACGGAGAAAAAGGTCGGGTTAGCATCTGTGCGTTACGCATGCCGCAAATTCCCCCTCGAAGTATTTTTATCGAAGCCATATTCGAATCCAACTGCCCTGCACCCACTGCGTTAGAGATCGGTCGGTACCTTTCTTGTCACGCATTACGCTTGTTGGTCAACCAGGAGGGGAGAAACTATGCACAACAACTCCCACCTGACAGCTACGAAACTCTACTGGAAAATATCGATCGGGAAGTTGCACGGCAAATGATCCAGAGGACACGTGGGACATTAAAAAAACAGATCCCAAAAATTGAGGAAATTGCCGCACAACAGCTCCCCATGTTTCGCAATGCTGCCATCGCGTTGATGCACAAAGAATTAGATGGCGAGCTACATCGTCTGTTTACCCTGCAAAAGCGCAACCCAACAATTCGCGACGAAGAAGTGCAAGCACTTCGCCGTAACATTTCAGAGCTGGAAAAGCGTTTGCAACGCAGTTCGCTCAAGCTATCCGCCCTGCGTGTCATTTATACGTATTGAGCCGTCGAATTTAATCCCTCGAGGGTATATTCCCCGTGGCTTGCAGTGAAAGTTCCTCGCGTGAGAGAGTGCAAAGATTGGGGAAGGATGTGAAGTAAATAAAAAAATAGAGGTCAAGCCTGTTAATTGATGTTTGAAGTATGCCTGTGCCACTTCAGAATTGGGGCGCGTTCTTTTTTGTCTGGCAACCCCATTGATTTCTAGCTCTTACCTTTCGCTTTTACATTTTCTAGACACCTCTCGACTCGCCATTTATCTCTCGGTAAAATCTTACTGATGGGTAGGGCGAAGACGAGGCCATGAGGCTCACCCTCTGTGGGAACCTAGCACCAATGATGTAATCGGTGGTCATGGCGACATTGTTCCGCCGTAGCCAGAATTTTACAGGTCAACAAAAGGAGATCGAACGACATGACAGTTGAAGCTCAAACCCATGCATTTCAAGCGGATACCAAAAGGCTCTTACACTTAATGGTTCATTCGCTGTATACCGACAAGGAAATATTTTTGCGGGAGCTGATATCCAATGCTTCTGATGCGCTGGATAAAATGCGTATCGAAGCCCTCAGACAGCCGGAGCTATCCAAAGACGGCGAACCCTTAGAGATTCGAATCGATACTGATCCGCAAGCTCGCACGCTAAGTATCCACGACAACGGTATTGGGATGAGCCGCGACGAGGTTGTGTCGCATATCGGCACCATCGCCAAGTCCGGCACACGTGAATTGATGGAGAAACTTAAAGATAATTCGGACGGTGACTCGGCCACCGAACTGATCGGACAATTTGGGGTCGGTTTTTATTCGGCCTTTATGGTGGCCAGTAAGGTTTCCGTGATTACACGCCGGGCCGGCGAAGACACCGCGACCCGCTGGGAATCGACGGGCGAAGGTGAATATACGCTTGAAGACACGCAACGTGATGCATATGGCACCACGGTGACCTTGGATTTGTTGCCCGCCGATAGCGAAGGGGGTATCGAAGATTTTACGGATCAATGGGTGCTGTCACGTACCGTGAAGCGTTATTCCGACTTTGTCACGTTCCCGATCATCCTCAAGGTGGTCCGGGAAGAAGTTGAAAAAGACGAACAGGGCCAGCCAAAACCCGAGGGTAAAACCTCGACCGTCGTGGAAGACAAAACGCTGAATTCTATGAAACCGATTTGGACGCGCAGCGATGTCACGGATGAAGAATATGCCGAGTTTTACAAACATATTTCGCATGATTGGTCCGATCCGATGAAGACTTTGCGTTTTCACGCTGAAGGTCAGATTGAATACCAAACACTGTTGTTTATCCCCTCGCAGGCCCAGAGCGATCTGCACTACCACTCATCAGAGTTTGGCCTTCAACTGTATGTGCGACGGGTGCTGATCATGGAACGCTGTGAGGAACTCCTCCCACGGTATCTGCGATTCATCAAGGGAATTGTGGATTCCGCTGATTTACCACTGAATATTTCCCGGCAGCGTCTGCAGGAAGATCGGTATATCAACCAAATCCGTAAATGGATTACCCGAAAAGTTCTCGAGACGCTCGAAAAAATGCAACGTAATGATGCCGAGCAATATCTCAAGTTTTGGGAACCTTTTGGCAACGCCTTGAAAGAAGGTGTCGCTGATGCCGACTACAAAGAAAAAATTCTTGGCTTGTTGTTATTTTCTTCCTCGCAGGATCCCACAAACTTGACCACACTTGAAGCTTATGTCCAACGAATGAAGCCCGACCAAAAAGAAATTTTTTACATTACCGGGGAATCTCGCAGCGTGGTGGAACATTCCCCGCACCTCGAAGCCTTTAAAGCTAAAGATTACGAAGTGCTGTATCTGGTCTCTCCCGTAGACGAGTTTCTGGTGCAATATGTGTTCGAGTTCCAAGACAAACAACTGAAGTCTGTGGGGAAAGGCGCGGTTGATCTTGGTGACGAGAGCGAGCAGAAGGAGACCACGGATAAATTACACACCCTTCAAGAGCAATACAAAGATGTGTTCGCACTGTTGAAGGAACAACTTGACGATCACATTAAAGATGTTCGTTTAACCAACCGCCTCACTTCCTCACCGGTGTGTTTGGTTGGCGCCGAAAATGATTACAGCCCTCAGCTCGAGCGATTGCTTCAAAAAGGTGGCGGACCTAAACAGAAACGGATCATGGAACTGAATCCGGATCATGCGATCGTGACGAAGCTCAAAGAACGTTTCGAGAAGGATCCGACGGACACCTTGTTATCTGATTACGCGGAATTGCTCCTTGGCTACGGGTTATTAGCCGAAGGGTCTCCAATCCCCAATCCGGTTCGTTATAATCAGGTCCTGGCAGATCTGATGACCCGAACGTTGTAGGGCCTGTTGAAAAATCCCACCAGCGGCGTTCTCTCATTGGTGTCGAACCGCATCTGATCCGAGAACAGATCAAACTCTGAACGGGAGATTTCTTTTTATGGAACGAGACAGGTTCCACCATGCCGGTGGTCGAGATCTTCGCACGCCTTCAACGGCGTCTGCCCTACATTCATCCCTTCTCTAATGGACGCGGACGTCATGCGAGGCTGAGGGCGGATATTTTTCTGTATTCCCGGAATCATCCTATTCCCCAATGGCCTCAGATTCCCCCGATGCCTCAGGGGAACGAGATTCGCGATCAATATATTAAAGCCATGAAGAACGCCGATGAAGGCGACGGTTCCGTATTGATTCGATTTATTGAAGATTGTCTGAAAGATGCCAACTGGAATACCACCTGGTCGTAATATTTCTTTTATCTTTTCGTTACTTTCCCATGTTTAGCTTTTCGGGTTGCTGGCATAGAGATAGGCCTGAAGGGGGCGTGATAGTTCGATTGTGAAGTTGCGGGTAATATAGGTCAGCGGGTTGGGCACATTTAGGTGGGGAATGTCGGACACTCCCCACCTGAGTTAGCATTGAAGGTTAGGGTACGAACGCCAACCCGAAGGGATTCAATTCAACGGTGATGGTGTTTTTGAAAACAGGGGTGCGGTCTTTTTTTGTGGTGGTGTAGACGGTTACGGTATCCGCCGTGCCGCCCGAATGGGTGACATAGATCTTTTGTCCATTTGGTGTTACCGCAAGGTTATGGGGCACGGGATCTGGAGTATCGACGGGATTGCCGAGCACCGTGTTCGTCTTTGTATCAATGGTGAATAAACCATTGGTTCCCCCACCCGAGATATTCGTGGTGTACACGGTTTTGCCGTTTCGTGCCATGCCCACACCGTGTGCTCCTGGTACTGGGATGGCGGTGACTTCTTGCAATGTGCGGCGATTTAACACCAGGACCTCATTGGCATTTTGTGTCGGTATGTACAATAGTTGGTTCCTGAGCGTCAGAGAGAGATGAGGGTCTTTCCCCACCTTTTTGCGATCGACTTCCTCGAAGGTTCTTCGACTAAATTTCACCACATAGTCGTTTCCGTTGGTGAATCCCAGCATGCTGATATAGGCAAATCGAGTATCAAGGATTACATCATGAGGCTTGCCGCCATCACTCACTAAGTCTGGTGGCATGGGGACCGTTGTGATGACCTGCAGTGTCATGGGGTCAATGACAGTGGTTGTGTTATCCACATCATTATTCACCCAGAGTTGACCGTTTTGTGGGTCGGCCCACATATGGAATACGCCATTTCCTGTTGGTACGGTGTCTGGGGTTAAGGTGAAATCATCCGCATCATAGACCACCACCTGTTTGTTACTTCGGTCACCAACAAACACACGATGTGTGACGTGTGCGTATACCACGTACATAGGCTCAGGATTCGTGCCCGGGAGGGTAATGGTCTCGATGACCTGGTCTGTCTTTGTGTCGATGATTGAAATCGTTCCTGAATTTCGATTCGCCACAACAATTTTCCCTCCGAAGAAGGGATTGCCGTGACCGATGCCAGGGTTGGGCCCATTTGGTCCCTTAGCCCATACTGTCCCAAATGTGATGATTCCGCCTACAAGAATAAGAATGCTTATGATGCTCCCCAAAAGACGTTTCATGCATACCCCCTTTATAAATGAAATGGGTTATAAATAGACCACACAGCAATAATGTATCACTCTTCATGAGGGCCTAGTCAAAAAAATCCTGTGCAATTATTTTAGGGAATTTAACGAAGAATCCTTTTTTAAGGGATGGGATCTTCCGTTATTTCAGGGTAAAAACACCTAGATCTAGAGATTTGAAAGTGGCTCAAGGTTTAGGATCAAGTCTGGTGTGTCTTTTTTTTAGCCCAACCACCCTACTGATATTAAATGCTCTCTTTATTTTTTTTGAGCTTACAGGAAAATTTAGGTGCCAAGTTATTTCATGCGATCTGCATAGTGTTTCAAGAGATAGTCTTGGATGATGTTGGCTGCCAGAGAATTGCCTGCAATGTTCCAATGGGTATCCCTTAACTTATACAGTTGTTCGGCAGGTTTTTCAGCGAAGTACTCGTATAGGTCAATATGATCAATGTTTAGCTTTTTTAGTTCATCTGTGAGTTTCTTGTTAGGTAGCCTGGTATTCCAGGCGCTCTCCTCGATATTAGGATAAAATTTCTCTAATACCTCTTTTTGAAGTTGGGGATTCACCTGTAGTTCATCGGGGATAAGAATAACCACAAGATCAATTCCATTCTTTTGACAAATAGCGTCAATCTGGCTCAGGTAATACGCCGCTTTTTGGGGGAGCGTTTGGAATCTCTGATTCCCCTCAATGTAGAGAAAGCTTCTCTCGCCCTCTATTTTAAGAAACGCTTCTTCATGAAATGTTGGACAGTCATCACAGTAGTGACCTGGAGGATGGACAATTTGGCCTTCGTATTTACTGCTCAATGTGGTGATGTAAGAAAGTAAGGATACGACATATGAATAAGATTTTAATTTTCTTGCTGGTATATCAGTAAAGTCGTTTCCAATGAAAAGCGAGACTACAAGCATGTCAGGATTTAATGCCAAACCTTCTTTCGCAAATAAGGTGAGATAGTCTTTTGGCCCAATACCTGGAATGCCCAGATTCAATACTTCCGCTTTAATGTCCTCCTCTTGCAGGTTCGATTCCAATAACGTCAAATAATTGTGTTCATATGGAACCACCCCGAAAGCAAAAGAATCTCCGATTCCCACAATTCGATAAATGTCGGATTCTTTCTTCGTAAATTCTTTGTCTTTAAACCCCTTGGAGTTCAACTTAAAATTCCAATCATCGGCAAACGGCTTGCCGCGAAACCGATTGTGAGAGCTCTCGTAAAAAATAAATGTCGGATTGAAATATTGGTACGTTCTTAAGGCTATTTCCCCCAGAACAAAGGAAATCGACAATATTGCCATTCCTTGTAACGAAATGTGGCGGACTTTTTTGAGAAGTTTTTTCAGGTTCATGAGATTGCCACGGGGATATGTTGCTGACGCGCATTAAAAAGGTTGAACAGTTCCTTTCTCCGCCCAGCTGGCCCCTACCATACCACGAACGTACATTCTACCCGACAATTTTTCCAGGGATGTATCACACGCCAGAAGAGGATCGTCATTTTCTGATCGCCAGATAGTGTTATCCATTTTGGGGAACGCCTCTATCCGGAATTTTTTTAGTGTAAAGCTTGGACATAATAGGGAGCCTCATGAAGCGTAGGTTGTATCATTCCTCGTTGTAGGGTAGCCTTATAGGGAGCTCGATTGCGATCAGGAAAAAATGTATTGCTATTCAATGGAACATCGTCGACTCTGGAAAGACGTGATTGAATAACCCATCTCCGTCAGATAAGACCCCTGCAGGTCATCCCAATCGATCATCTCACGCGCATTGGCATGAGAATCTTCGTTTGATGGTCGTGCTCCTTTCCTTTTGGTTTGTCGTTTCCTATCTCCTCGGCATTGTCTTCGTGGAGCCGCTGAACCAATTTCATCTCGGCGGTTTTCCCCTGGGTTTTTGGTTTGCCCAGCAAGGATCCATCTATGTCTTCATCCTTCTGACCTTTGTGTACGCCTTCGCGATGGATCGAATCGACCGACGTCATGGTGTGGATAAGAGTCCGGCTTTAGACTCTCCTAAAGATTCATCGGAGACGGCTGAGTGACCATTCAGGGCTGGACGTATCTACTTGTCGGGATCACTTTTTCTGTCTACATCGGTATTGCCATTTGGAGCCGCGTAGGAACGACTTCCGGATTCTATGTCGCAGGGCGAGGTATCCCTCCATTCGCGAATGGCATGGCCACTGCGGCTGACTGGATGAGTGCTGCCTCCTTTATTTCCATGGCGGGACTCATCTCGTTCATGGGGTATACGGGCACCATTTACCTCATGGGCTGGACAGGTGGGTATGTGCTCCTGGCGCTCCTGCTCGCCCCTTATTTGCGAAAATACGGTCGCTATACGATTCCCGAGTTCGTCGGCGATCGCTACTATTCTCAAACCGCGCGTGTGCTAGCGGTCTTCTGCGCCATTTTTGTGTCGTTCACCTATGTAGCTGGACAGATGCGTGGCGTGGGTGTCGTCTTTTCACGCTTTCTTGAAGTCGATGTGACCATCGGGGTCATTATTGGGGTGGGTATCGTGTTCTTCTATGCCGTCGTCGGCGGAATGCGAGGTATTACCTATACGCAGGTGGCCCAATTTTGTGTCTTGATTGTGGCGTACCTGATTCCCGCTGTGGCGATTTCATGGAAGATGACCGGCTGGGCCATTCCCCAGATTGGGTTTGGCTCGACGCTGATTGAAGGCCAGTATGCGGGCATGGCGCTTCTCGAAACCCTCGATGCCATCCATCGTGACTTGGGACTCCCCGAATATACGGGCGCGTGGGTGGGCGGGAAGAAAAGTATGGTCGACGTCCTCGCGATTACGATGGCATTGATGGTTGGCACGGCTGGGCTGCCGCATGTCTTAATCCGCTTTTATACTGTGCCCAATGCCCGTGCGGCTCGGTGGAGCGCGATGTGGGCGTTGATTTTTATTGGCCTTCTGTACACCACTGCGCCGGCGGTGAGTGCCTTTGCTCGCGTGAATATGATCGAGACCCTCAACGAGCAACCCTATATCAGCGCGCCTGGATGGTTTAAGAGCTGGGAGGGGACAGGGCTTATTGTGTTTAATGATCGCAATGGCGATGGTCTGATCCAGTACAGCGGCAATGCGGACACGAATGAACTCACGGTTGACCGAGATATTATGGTCCTTGCGAATCCCGAGATTGCGAAACTCCCTGCGTGGGTTGTGGCATTGGTGGCTGCCGGTGGCCTAGCTGCAGCCCTCTCGACTGCAGCGGGCTTACTTCTGGTGATCTCTGCCTCGGTCTCACATGACCTGCTGAAATCGGTCTTGTGGAAAAGCATGCCACAAAATGTGGAATTGCGCATGGCGCGCATTGCCGCCGCCTTTGCCGTGGTGGTAGCTGGGATTCTTGGTATTTATCCACCGGGATTTGTGGCGCAAGTGGTGGCGTTCGCATTCGGGCTGGCCGCGGCCAGTTTTTTTCCGATCTTACTGCTCGGCATTTTTGATAAGCGCACAACCAAGGAGGGCGCCATCGCAGGGATGCTACTTGGAATCGGATTCACGGCGGCCTATATCATCTGGTTCCGTTTTGTGATTCCGACGGCCGGGGCCGATCAGTGGCTGTTTGGTATCAGCCCGGAAGGGATCGGGACCATCGGTATGGTGCTCAACTTCATTGTGGCCATCACCGTCAGTCGTTTCACCCCCCCACCACCGATAGATGTCCAGAACATGATCGAAGACATCCGCTCTCCCATCGGCAATCGTGATGCTTAACCATTTGCCGAATCACCACGCTTCAAAATTCTTAGCCTCTCTGGGGCTTCGCTGAATTCAGTACAAACAGAATTTTCTCGTTATGAGCCAAAATATGTATTTGCCATACGGCATCCATCTGGTTTATGTTTTTGGGTTTGCATTTTTCCCTCCTGATTCAAGAGAGTCATGTTATTTCCCGATTGTAAATGGAGACTGAGATGAAGGTAGTTGCAACTCCCCCTGCCGAGAGTGAGGAATTGTCGAGCATGAACAGTGATACGTCTACGGTTTCAGGAATACGGCGAATGCTGTCGTTTTTGAGACGCGTAGGGATGTGTTGGTTCGATGGTCATGAAAAGACGGGATTGGTTTTGGATAGCGAGAGCAAACAAATGGATCGAGTGCGTACGATCCCGTTTTTTCTTATGCATGTTGCTGTTTTCACAGTCTTTTTGGTTGGCTGGAGCCCAGCGGCCATGGCTATGGCCATTTTGTTGTATGTCATACGGATGTTTGCGATTACAGGGTTTTATCATCGCTATTTTTCCCATCGTACGTTTCGGACCTCTCGAGGAATGCAGTTGGTGTTTGCGATCATTGGGGCCTCGGCTGCGCAACGTGGACCTTTATGGTGGGCCGCCAATCATCGTGTTCATCATGCCCATCCAGATCAACCGGCGGATGTCCATTCTCCTCTTCATCACGGGCTGTGGTGGAGTCATATGGGTTGGTTTTTAGCACAGAACCAACTTGCCACAAAGGTGATACGTATCAAGGACTTTGCGCGCTATCCCGAATTGCGTTTTCTCAATCGATATGATGTATTGGTGCCGATCATCTTGGCCGTGGGCTTGTTTCTCTTTGGTGCCTGGCTGGGAAGTGCCCATCCGACTTTAGGGACGAATGGGTGGCAAATGCTCGTGTGGGGATTCGTGATTTCCACAGTGGCACTCTGGCACGGAACCTTTACGATCAATTCGTTGTCGCATCGTTTCGGTACCAGGCGGTATGCCACCGCCGACAATAGCCGGAATAATTTTGCTCTTGCGCTCCTGACCTTGGGGGAGGGCTGGCACAATAATCATCATCAGTATTCCAGCTCGGCCCGGCAAGGATTTCGATGGTGGGAAATCGATGTCACCTATTATTTGTTGCGAGGGCTTCAACTTTGCGGGCTCATTTGGGATATTCGTCCTGTGCCTGCCTGGGTGTTGAATCAACCGTCACTGAGCAAAGTGGCTGAGGATACTGACTCCGAAAAGATCGCTGTCTAAGGCTTTACTCCAAAATCTCGTGGCCTTCCGTGTCTTTTGAATGTCCTTTCCCTGCCGACTATTACCCTCAATCAATCCGACAGTAATCTCTGGATCAGGATGAACTTAACCCTGACGAAAACACCAAGGTAGGTGTTTAGGGAGATTTCAGTAGGCTGCTAATTTCTGAGAAGAGTTCGCGGTCGTCATAGGGCTTCTTGAAAATGCTCTGCACTCCCGCTTGTCGCGCTTCAACGAAGAGATGACGAGATGGATTACCCGTAAGAAGAACGACGGGTGGTCGTTGTTCGCGAGGTTGTTTGGCGAGAGCTTGAATCAACTCCAAACCTGTCATGATGGGCATTTTATTGTCTGTAATTACCAAATCGAAGTGCTTGACTTGTAACGTTTCCAAAGCCTCTAACCCATTTCCAACTTCCTGACAGGCATATCCCTGTATCTCCAGTCGTTCGCGGAGCACAAGTCGTCCTGGTTTGAAATCATCGACAATGAGAATTCGTTTCATACCCATCCCCTGTCAATCGCAGGTGACGCATGTGTTGAGAGGCTATTGTGACGGTTTCCATTCTCGTCGATTGACATTCGATGAAAAGACCCGAGAACATTTCTTGAACAGAAGATCGCCATCAATGGGCTTCAGTAAATAGTCCTTGGCACCTTGTTCGATGGCTTGAATCAATTTGTCTTTGTTGAATTCTGCACTCATGACCATCACGGGGATATTTGGAAACCGTTCACGCATATGTTTCAGCATGGTCAACCCATCCATCACGGGCATTTGGATATCCAGCAGAATCCCATCGAAGGCCGTTACATTAAGCATGGCCATTCCCTCAGCGCCATTCTTTGCCGTCGATATATAAAACCCTACAGACGTCAGTCGATCTTCCAACATCATACTGATGTCCTGTTCATCTTCGACGATCAAAAGGGAGAGTCCCACGTTTGAGACCTTCTTCGAATTAATAAATCACCCTATTGCAACTTATGAAATATACCCCCAATGGGAATAAAGGAACTATTCATCCTGGGCCCTCGGGTCATAAAGATTTCATAAATATTCTGTCGAGCCACAGGGTTACGATTGGAAACATCTCACGAGTAAGACGTCAATTAGGACTAGCCTCTAAATTTGATGCGATCGTATTGGAACCCATCTCGAACTGAAGGGAGACGTTGTAGAAGAGGGCAATGTTGTAGAAGGGCAAACGGAAACACAGAAATCATGAAGAACGCGCGCGTGTAGGAGTTGGCTGCTGAAAGAGGGAATCTAGGAGTTTTCTTCTTGCGGACTGGTTTCGAACCGATATCCGACGCCAGGATCAGTCAGAATGTATTGTGGTCGTGCCGTATTTCGTTCGAGTTTTTTCCGGAGTTGTCCAATGAATACCCGAAGGTATTGGGCCTGATTGGCATACGCCTCGCCCCAAATAGCCGTCAGAAGTATTCGATGTGTGAGTACTTTCCCGGAATACTGAATCATATATTTCAAGAGATCGTATTCCGTCGGGGTGAGTTTAATCAGTTCCTCCTGTAGCCGTGCTTCACGTCGTTCAAAGTTGACGGAGAGGCCTGCCCTTCTAAATATCGGTTCCGAACCGGACAACATCACGGTTCTTCGCAATGCGGATTTGATCCTGGCTGACAATTCCTCCATGCTAAAGGGTTTGGTGACGTAATCATCTGCTCCGGATTCAAGTGCTTCGACTTTTTTCAGTTCATCACCATTGGCTGAGAGGACAATAATGGGGACTGGAGATTGGTCACGAATGCGGCGAGTCAGCTCAATCCCATCCATGGAAGGAAGCACGAGATCCACGATGACGACATCAGGCTTTCGACGAGCGATGCTTTCCAACGCTTCCTCCCCAGAAGCCGCTGTGACGACAGCATAGTCTTTGTTCTCTAAATTGACTTGCAATGAACGACGGATTTGCGGCTCATCGTCTACCACAAGTATTCGGGCACCTGGACTCATGGTTTCCGCTACCTTTTATGTAATCCTTCAAGTGAAAAATCTGCCATGGATTCAGTAGCTGGTATCGTAAAAATAATCGTCACTTCTCTCCCAATCGACTCAGCCCAAATACGACCACCGTGCGCTTCAATGATCCCTTTGGAAATGGCCAAGCCCAGGCCAGTTCCACGGATGGGCTGTTCGCCTGGTGCTCGTCGGCGATAAACGCGTTCAAAGATACGTTCTAAATCTTGTGCCTGAAGAGGTTCTCCGGCATTGGATACCTCGACCTTGATTTGTTGAGCGTCAACGTGGACGTGAAGTCGAATCGGCGAGTCTGGGGATGAATATTTTACGGCATTATCGAGCAAGTTAATGAGAACTTGCTGTACTTCAACTGCGTCGACAAATATAGGAGAGATGTCCTCCGGAATTTGTACCTGGATATGACGAGTTTCTAACGTCAGGCTCGTACGACGAAGTGCCCCTTCGACGAGGTCCTCAAGTGGATGCCACTCTTGGTGAGGAATTAGTGTGCCAGCCTCAATCTGAGACATATCTAAAAGATTATCAACCAGCCGACTCATGTAGTTGATCTCCTGGTCAATGTTTTTAAGGGCCTCTTGTTGTACCCCGTTCACAGCGTTCGGCGCATTCCCCATGATATTGGAAACCGAGGTTTTCATGGAGGTGAGTGGAGTTCGTAGTTCATGAGAAACTGATGAGAGCAAGGCTGACTTGAGATCGTCACTTTGGCGAAGGGCTTGTAACCGTTTTGCCTCGCTTTCGTGTAAGCGTTCCTCGGCTCGCTTTCGTTCCGTGATATTCTCAGAAATTCCTACAATTTTTGAAATGTTGCCAGCATTTCCTCGAATAGGGATGAAACTTTTGGTGAAAAAACTGACATTGCCATGTGTGGTCACGTTGAACTCACAGTCTGTCGGTTGGCCTTGGACGGCTTGCGTAAAATGCTCCCTAATTCGCTCGTGATCGCGCTCCTCCACCAATTCTAGATATGAACGACCGATCACTTGAGATTCATCTTCCACTCTTATCATTCTCTGCCCAGCTTGATTCATGGAGCTAATCTTTCCGTCTAACTCAATTTCGTGAATACAGAACGGAATATGCTCAACCAATGACCGGAATCGTGCTTCACTTCGACGCAGCGATTCTTGGGCTTCTAGATGTTCCGTGATATCTTCCGAAATGCCTAAAAGGTATTGAGGATGCTCTTGCTCATCGAGGAGAGGAATTTTCTTGGTATGGAGGTGTCTCATGCCCCTTGATTTTGTCTGAATTGGTTCCTCGCTAATGTCCACAAGCTTTTGGCCAGATAATACTTCTAGATCTTTCGTTGCAAAAAAGTCAGCCTGTTCCTTAGGGAATAAATCGTAGTCCGTTTTCCCCAAAATCTCCTTCTTGGAACATTCGAGCAGCTCCTCTCCTGCTTTATTCATGCGAACAAAACGGAGATCCTTGGCGGTCTTGACGAAAATCATATTGGGAATGTTCTCGACGATGGAGTTCAAAAATACTTCATTCTCTCGCAACGCTGATACTGCGCGTTTCCGTTCCTCAACTTCTTTTTCTAAATTACGACCATCTCGAACACCTTTCCTGGTGACAAGCATCCCCAACAAACCA
>JAJDBR010000224.1 GCA_029261275.1 Nitrospirales bacterium | reverse complement strand
GAGGATTAAGTCTCTGGCTGGTCTATAGGTTGTCGGTGGCTAAATCCACTGTCAATATCGTGCCACCAACAAACCTGTTCTTCTCCAGATTTCCAGCATAAAAATACGAGTTTATCATTGAGCATAAAGGGGAAATCACAGAGGCCGGATTCAACGTCTTTGATTACTACTCCCATTTCTTGGATGGCATGCGTACTCCCATTTATATCCTGTAACCCTTTGATATATTTGACTCCAACCACCGTTCCCCCGCCGACGGACGCTTGGGCGCTGGCTTTTTTGACCTCGTCTCGAGTTTCGATAAGGATCTGGCGGCCATCTTTTATTGATGCCCAATGCGTTTCAAGTTCGGGGACTAAGGCATTGGCCTCAGCGAGTGTGAAAATTCGTTCGCTGGAAAAAGGAAATCCTGATTCTGACATAAAGGAAGAGTTCCTCTGATGAGCTTCCAATAACGGTAAGGATGGTTTAACATACCAGGTAGAGAGGTGCCAACTTTTTACCGTGTCTGAAAAACCTTTGCCAAAGTAACATAAGCTTAAGCTTTTTCCTGCACCTACCGACAATACAACTATTGACAAGCCGATGATGTGTGAGATACATAGTTACCAAGACCTGCCCAATATTGAAAAAGCTATATCCGCTTAAATAACTTCCCGGACTTTTTAGTTTTAACCCAAATCGTAGATAGGACATTGCGGTCGCCTTTGACAGATGTGGTTCCTCATTCGTTCTAAGAATTCTTCCTAAATTTAACCAAAAGCCGTTTTCATAATATGAATATAGAAGAGGGTTACGTCCTTCCCTGACAGGACATCCGCAAAATGTGCAATCTGATCATGGTAATGAACTTTCGAATGTGTGTCCTTTCCAAGCTTTTTCCCCAATCGCAATTACTAGGAAATCCTTCCGGTCAACCAATGGAGTAATCTTATGCATCTTGCCGAACTGAAGCAGAAATCTATTGGAGAGTTGAATGATTTAGCAAGGGGCCTCAAGATTGACGGTGCCCCCAATTTGCGCAAGCAAGAGCTCATCTTCTCCATTCTTCAAGGGCAAAGCGAAAAAAATGGTGTTATTTTTGGTGAAGGCGTTTTAGAAACTCTGTCCGATGGGTTTGGATTTCTCCGGGCGCCGGACTCCAACTACTTGCCAGGCCCTGATGACATTTATATTTCTCCGTCACAAATTCGACGATTTAATTTAAGAACGGGGGATATTGTTTCCGGCCAAATTCGTCCACCCAAGGATGGAGAACGATACTTTGCGCTGTTGAAGGTGGAAAAAATTAATTATGATGAGCCAGAAGTTCAACGCGATAAGATATTGTTTGATAACCTGACGCCGTTGTACGCCGAAGAGCGGATAAATCTGGAATTTGATCAACAAGAATATTGTACGCGGGTTATGGAGTTAACGACCCCTATTGGCAAAGGCCAGCGTGGCCTCATTGTGGCCGCTCCACGAACAGGAAAGACGATGTTGCTCCAAGCAGTCGCTCGAGCCATTATCGCCAATCATCCCGAAATTATTTTGATTGTGTTGCTCATTGATGAGCGGCCAGAAGAAGTGACCGATTGGCAACGGCAGGTCAAGGCCGCGGAGGTGATTAGCTCAACCTTTGACGAGCCTCCTCAACGACATGCTCAAGTCGCAGAAATTGTCATGGAGAAAGCCAAGCGACTCGTTGAACATAAGCGGGACGTCGTGATTTTATTGGATAGTGTGACTCGTTTGGCTCGCGCCTACAATACCATTTCGCCTCCGAGTGGAAAGGTGTTGTCCGGAGGGTTAGATTCCAATGCGTTACAACGGCCAAAACGGTTCTTTGGGGCTGCTCGTAATATTGAGTTTGGTGGAAGTCTGACGATTTTAGCCACGGCCTTGGTAGATACCGGGAGCCGAATGGACGATGTGATTTTTGAAGAATTTAAAGGTACTGGCAATATGGAGGTGCATTTGGATCGACGGTTGGCTGATAAACGGCTCTTCCCTGCCATTGACATTAGCCAATCTGGCACTAGGAAAGAAGAATTGCTGGTTGATCGGGACCGCCTGAACAAAATGTGGATTCTTCGAAAGGTCTTAAGTCCCCTTGGGACCATGGAAGCCATGGAGTTTCTCATGGACAAGATTGGGGGCACGAAAGATAACAATGAGTTCTTGCAATCTATGAATCGATAATTCACAATAGAGGCTTATCAACAATCTGGTCCTAATGGGACTGAACCTGTGTTTGACGTGGTGAAGGAGAGAACATGAAAAAGGGAATTCATCCAACCTATGAATTTGCTAATGTTAGTTGCGCCTGTGGGATGTCCTATCAGACTCGAACCACGGTTGGAGACTTAAAGGTTGATATTTGCTCAAGTTGCCACCCCTTCTATACCGGGACCCAAAAGATTGTCGACGCCGAGGGTAGGGTTGAACGCTTTAATAAACGATATGGCAAAACAGCGACGACGAAAGCAAAGGCTAAAGCCTAGCCGAGTTTTCCCACTCTCCGTTGTCCTCTCTCATTACTCCTTGTTGGCATACGCCCAAGCCGGGTTTTGAAATTCATCAGCCAACGGCTGCAACATCCTTGGTTTGTTTCAGCGCCGTACCTATGGCTCTTCTTTCTAAGGGGAGGAGTGCTAAACGCATCAATGACAATACACTGGTACAATAAGCGGTACGTCCATGGCTAATATGACCAAAACAGAATTACGGGAAGGCGGTCTTCTCAGTCGATGGGAAGCCATCGCCAATAAATATGACACATTCAATGACCAATTGACCGATCCTGCTGTTCTGGCGCAAACGACTCTCTTAGTTTCTTTGACGAAAGAGCGAGCTGAGTTGGAACCTATTGCCCAAATGTTTGGAGAGCATCGTCGGGTTCTTGAGGAGATCGCCGAAGCACAACTGATGGCGGAGGATGAACAGCTAGATCCTGATATGCGGCGATTGGCTGGTGAGGAATTGCAGGGTCTTGAATCTCGTCGAGACGCATTGGAAGCGCAGGTCGTTGAGCTACTGTGTCCGGAAGATGAAGGAAACAATAAAAATTCCTTCATTGAAATTCGTGCGGGAACAGGAGGCGGTGAAGCTGGCTTGTTTGCTGGGGATCTTTTGCGGATGTATATCAGATTTGCTGAAACAAAAGGGTTGCGAACAGAACTCATGGAATCCCATGAAACGGGGATCGGGGGGATCAAAGAAGCCGTCATCTTAGTTGAAGGGAAAGGGGCGTTTGGGTTTTTCAAATATGAGAGCGGGGTTCATCGCGTCCAACGTGTTCCCACAACCGAAGCCAACGGACGTATTCATACCTCTACCGCCACTGTTGCAGTCATGCCGGAAGTGGAAGAAGTTGAGGTGCAAATCGATTCAAAGGATTTGCGGATCGACACCTATTGTTCATCTGGAGCTGGCGGACAAAGCGTGAATACCACATATTCTGCCGTTCGGATTACCCATATTCCGACAGGGGTGGTCGTGACCTGTCAGGATGAGCGGTCGCAACTCAAGAATCGTACGAAAGCTATGCGAACACTGAGAACCCGCATTGGTGATGCTGAGCGAGAAAAGCAAGAGGCTTCCATTGCACAGGAGCGTCGCTCTCAAGTCGGTAGCGGTGAGCGTAGTGAAAAAATCCGCACCTATAATTTTCCACAAAATCGTGTAACCGATCATCGTATTGGGATGACTTTGCATAAATTAGATCGCGTTATGGAAGGCGATCTGGATGATTTGGTCACCGCCCTCAAAGCGCAGTAACGTCTTTCCGTAACTATTCACAAATCGGTTGCATGATCTGTCTTAGGCCCATATTCTATTTGAGGCCGTCATGATGTTATCCCTTTCCTCTTCTCAGTTGTATGCTGAAGCGGTCAGCCGGCTGACCCAAGCTGGGATTACCAATGCCAAACTTGAAGCCTTGTGGATTGTAGAAGAAACTTTGGGAGTGAATCGTTTGCAGATCCATACTAATTCTGAGGATTTAATAGATTCAGAAACATACCATCAAACAATTACTCTGATTGAACGACGGGCAACCCGGGAACCGTTACAATATGTGTTAGGGAATCAAGAGTTCTGTGGCCTAGACATAGTGGTGAACCCAGCAGTGCTCATTCCCAGGCCAGAATCAGAACTGCTCGTGGAGGAGGCCGTCGCTTTGCTGGTGGAGCACCCACAACCCTTTATTCTGGATGTGGGAACTGGGTCTGGATGTTTGGCCATCAGTATTGTCAAGGCTCTTGAGCGCGCAGTAATGATTGCCTCTGATCGGTCCTTGTCCGCATTGCAAGTGGCAAAAACAAATGCCCGGAAACATGGCATGGACTCTCGGATTTTCTGGTTGGCTGGCGATCTCTTGGCCCCCTTGTTATCCAGCGGTTTAGCAGGTAAAGTGACGGCCATTATTGCGAACCTGCCGTATATTTCCCATAACGAATGGGATCGTCTTTCTCCTGATGTCAAAGATTTTGAACCCCGTCTGGCTCTTGACGGAGGACCTGACGGATTGGATATTTATCGGCGGTTATTGCAAGAAGCGCCGGGTATATTAGCGTCTGGAGGGCGCATTTTGGTGGAAATTGGTGTTGGACAAGTTGATCGCCTCTGTCGGGAGGTTTCGGCTTCAAGCGTTTTCGAAGTCGAAAATATTCAGCCTGATCTTCAGGGCATTCCTCGAATGGTCTGCTTTCGACTTCTCCGAGATGCTTGATTGAGCAATACATTCCTATGGATCAGATTCGAATAATTGGTGGGGCTCCCCTAAATGGCCTGGTCGAAGTGAGCGGAGCCAAAAATGCGGCCCTGCCAATTTTGGCGGCATCCTTGTTGGGGGGAGGGGAATGTATTATCGACCACGTGCCTCAAGTCCGAGACCTCATCACCATGGGCAAGCTCTTGGCACTGCTTGGGGTGGAGGTGCAGACCGAGGGAAGTAGGGTTGTCATGGAGGCGAGTAAGGTCCAATCCATCGAAGCTCCATACGACTTGGTTAAAACCATGCGGGCTTCGATTTTGGCACTTGGGCCTTTGCTCACCCGCTTGGGAGAGGCCAAGGTCTCGTTACCAGGTGGCTGCGCGATCGGAACCAGGCCTGTAAATCTTCACCTCAAGGGGCTGGCAATGATGGGTGCGGAAGTTGAGGTGGAACATGGGTATATTCATGCGAAAGCTCGCCGTCTGAAGGGAGCTAGAATTGATTTGGATTTCCCCACGGTCACCGGAACGGAAAATTTGATCATGGCCGCTTGCTTAGCAGAAGGGACGACCAGTTTGCATCATGTTGCCCGTGAACCAGAAATTGCTGATTTATGCGCCTTTTTAACCAAACGCGGTGCCAAAATTTTAGGCGCTGGGACCGATACCATCATCATTGAGGGTGTGTCTGAATTGCATGGAGCCAAGCATGAGGTCATGCCTGATCGTGTAGAGGCCGGAACATTTGTCATGGCCGGTGCCATCACCGGCGGAGATATCACGGTAAAAGGCTGCATTTCGGATCATTTAGGCACGGTGTTCACAAAAATACAGGAAATGGGCGTGGAACTAACAGAGCATTCAGAGGGGGTGAGGGTCAGGCGATCAGGTCCGCTCAAGGCGGTTGAGGTTAAGACGCTGCCTTATCCTGGGTTCCCCACCGATTTGCAGGCACAGATGATGGCGCTGATGTCTGTAGCTGACGGCACAAGTATTTTGACCGAAACGATTTTTGAGGGACGATTTTTGCACGTTCCAGAATTACATCGCATGGGCGCTTCCATTGAAATCGATGGGCCTCACGCTGTCGTGAAAGGCATTCCGGTCCTGACGGGCGCGCCGGTGATGGCCTCTGATCTTCGTGCGAGTGCCGGGCTGGTTCTGGCGGGATTGGCGGCTGAGGGGGAAACGACCATTTCACGAGTGTATCATTTGGATCGGGGGTATGAGCGCTTGGAAGAAAAATTGAAAGCTGTGGGCGCTCAGGTGGAGCGTGTCCGAGAAGTCGTATGAGTGAAGGTGTCACGATTGCCCTTTCAAAGGGGAAGCTTCTACCACCGACGCTCGCGTTGTTTCGGCAAGCCGGATATTCGGCCTATCATGTGGATGATAGTGATCGTCGGTTGATTGTGGAATATCCCGCTCATGGACATCGGGTGCTTATCGTTCGTCCCAGTGACGTGCCGGTCTATGTGGAATATGGTGCGGCCGATTTAGGCGTGGTGGGGAAAGATGTGTTGTTAGAGCAAAGCCCCGATGTCTACGAACCAGTAGATCTTGGGCTGGGTGTCTGTAAATTAGTTGTCGCTAAACCCAATGGCCAGACCCCGATCCAACGATTATCGTCTAAGCTAAGAGTGGCCACAAAATACCCTAATATCACCGAACGGTTTTTTAATCAACAAGGGTTGCCCGTCGAATTGATTAAGTTATATGGGTCCATTGAGTTAGCACCCTTAGTTGGCTTGGCTGATCGGATTGTGGATTTGGTGGAAACTGGGAAAACACTCAAGGCGAATCATCTCGTGGAAGAAGAGATTATTGCCTGGTCGTCGGCCCGCTTAATTGTCAATCGAGCGAGCTTGAAAATGAAACATGCCATGGTGACCGAGGTGATTACCCGAATTAAAAAACAAGTGATGAAGGCCAAGTCCTCAAAAGGGGCAGGGAAAGGTCGACCGAGGTGAAAATTGTTTCTTGGAAAGACCGTGGGTTTGCCAAAGCAGTGGATGCTGTTTGCCAGAGAGCGACCCCACAAAATGCCAAAGTGGAGCAATCGGTACGAGAGATCTTGAACAGTGTTCGTCAGGAAGGCGATAAAGCGGTACAACGTTTTACCTGGCAGTTTGATCGGATTCGGATTCGCCCCAACCAATTACGAATCAGTCCGAAAGAGATTCAGGCTGCCTATTCTGCTCTTCCCAGGGCTGATACGATCGCACTCAAATATGCGGCTCGACGCATTCGAACCTTTCATAAGCGACAACGACGGTCGACATGGACATATCGAAAGGATGGCATTCAACTGGGGCAAATGTTCACGCCTCTCGATGCTGTGGGTGTGTATGTTCCTGGCGGGAAGGCTATGTATCCTTCCTCAGTTCTTATGAACGCGATTCCGGCTAAAGTTGCAGGAGTTGACCGTGTCGTCATGTGTACGCCGACCCCATCCGGGGCCATTCATCCTTCTCTGTTAGTGGCGGCCGATATTGCTGGAGTCGATGAAATCTATCGGGTAGGGGGAGTGCAAGCCATCGGAGCCTTAGCGTTTGGTACGCCAACAATTCACCCTGTGGATAAAATCGTTGGTCCTGGGAATCTGTATGTGGCGATAGCCAAGCGGCTTGTCTATGGTCAGGTAGATATTGATATGATTGCGGGGCCAAGTGAATTGTTGGTTTTAGCCGATTCGGCCAGCAATCCGAGCCATGTTGCGGCCGATTTGCTGTGTGAGGCCGAACATGATGAGGAAGCCTGTGTCTATCTAGTGACGACGTCATTGGCCTTAGCCAAACGAACAGTGAAAGAGGTTAATCGTCAACTGGGTGAGTTAAGTCGGCAGGAGATTGCCTCCCACTCTATTGGGACTCATGCCGTAGCTTTTGTCGTCAAATCCGTCGAAGAAGGATTGGCTTTAGCCAATCGGATTGCCCCGGAGCATCTTTCGTTGAATATGAAAAAAGCATTGGATTACCTTCCCCGTGTTCGTCATGCTGGGGCAATTTTTGTCGGGCGGTATACGCCGCCAGCCGTGGCTGATTATGTGGCCGGACCAAACCATGTCTTGCCGACTGGAGGAAGTGCTAGATTTTTTTCCAGTTTAGGAGTAGATGAATACGTCAAGAGAAGTAATGTCGTCGCCTATTCTCAAGCGGCATTGCTCAAAGCCAAACGCGCTGTTGTACGTCTTGCCGCCTTAGAGGGGTTTGATGCACATAGTCAATCTATGGAGAGTCGATGGACATGAGTCAACAACCTGTTCCCAGATCTGCATCACAAGAACGAACGACGGCCGAAACCACAATTCACGTGCAATGGGTCCTTGATGGAGCAGGACAGAACAATATTCAAACCTCGATTCCATTTTTGGATCACATGCTCAATCTATTAGGAAAACATGGATTTTTTGATCTCATGGTCGAAGCAAAGGGCGATATTGAGATTGATGATCACCATACGATTGAAGATATTGGTATTGTGATGGGCCAAGTCTTGAATCAAGCACTTGGAAAAAAGGAAGGCATTGCCCGGTTTGGATTTGCCTCGGTCCCATTGGATGAAACCTTAGCGCAAGTCACAGTTGATTTGAGTGGTCGGCCGTATCTGGTCTACAACGTGTCGTTGCCCACTCGGTACATTAAGTTGTTCGACTTAGGACTCTTTGAAGATTTCTTTCAGGCCTTTGTGAGCCACAGTGGACTCAACCTTCATGTGAATGTTCTCTATGGTCGGAATCCCCATCATATTATGGAAGCGGTGTTTAAAGCCTTGGCCAAGGCCCTAGATCAAGCTACCAGACGGGAAGATCGGATTTTAGGGGTGTTGTCCACGAAGGGCTTGTTGTAATGAAGGTAAGCGTATGTGCAAAGGGACCGGATAAGTCTGGACGAGCATGATAGCCATTATTGATTACGGGATGGGTAACCTTCGCAGTGTGCAAAAAGGGTTTGAACGCGTTGGACATGAAGCCGTGGTCACACGGGAACCTAAGATGATTGATCGTGCGAGTCACGTGGTGTTGCCAGGAGTAGGAGCCTTTGGCGACTGTATGGCCAATGTGACTCACTATGGTCTTGTAGATCCTATTCAGCAGGCCATCCAAGCCGGCAAGCCTTTTTTGGGGATTTGTGTGGGATTTCAACTTTTGTTTGCCGAAAGCGAAGAATTTGGATGTCATAAGGGGCTAGGACTGCTGCCAGGAAAAGTCAAAGCGATTCCCTTGCCTGGAAATATGGCGTCCTCCTACAAAATTCCTCATATGGGATGGAATACCATTCACATTGAGAAACCTGCTCCTCCTTTACAGGATGTTGATCCAGAGTCTTATGTGTATTTTGTCCATTCTTATTATGTCGAACCAGCTGATCAAGAATTAGTCAGCTCTCAAACAGACTATGGGGTGTCCTTTGCGAGTAGCGTGTGGAAAGACAATATTTTTGCCACACAATTTCATCCCGAAAAAAGTCAGGCGGTGGGATTGCAAGTCTTGAAAAATTTTGGTGAGTGGCAATGAGACATGCTGTTTTATGGGGGAGAAAAAAGGCGCAAGAACGTCTGACGAGTTTTCTTCTGATCGGAATAATGGGATGGACTATTTTTGTGATGGGATGCGTTCCGTCCAAAGTTCAGTCTCAGTCTGCCCGTCAATTTAATCCTGCTACAATTTCTAGTATTGCCATTCTGCCATTCCAGGCACTTGACGCCCCTCAATGGGGCTATAGTCACACGCATGAAGGCGTGAGAGACCCCGAAGAAATCCGTACGCAATTTCGATTGCCCGGTGCCGATCAAATGCGTCAATCCGATTCGTCCCAAGATCGCTATTCTGTTTCTGACACGGCCGCAAAGTTTATCACCTCACGAGTTGAGTCAGCTCTTCGCGCTCGATCAGCCTTGCGGGTGATAGGAGCAGGCGAATCCGATCATTTCGTTAGCAAGAGGGATGAGGAAGCCCCTTCGTTGGGTGCGGTGGCCAAAGAGCTTGGTGCTCGGTTAAACGTGGATGGTGTATTAATGGGAAAGGTTCGGACATACCGGGAACGTGAAGGGACGAGGCTAGGGGCGAAGCCAGCAGCGGTAGGTTTTGAAATATTTTTGGTTCGACCGTCAGATGGGACGGTGCTGTGGAAGGGGGAATTTTTTGAAGAACAAAAACCGCTTACTCAGGATGTTGTCGGGTTTTTCGAAAAAAGCGGGGGGTTTGTGACCGCTCAAGAACTTTCAGAATTAGGCGTACAAAAAGTGTTGGAGACGTTTCCTGTTGGGAAATCTGCCCTTCCCACTCGTTAGAGTCTGTCGTTGTCCCAAGAGGTATACCATTAATGTTATTGATTCCAGCAATAGATTTAAAAGATGGCAAATGTGTTCGCTTACGGCAAGGTGAGATGGACCAGGTGACCCGGTATTCAGATGACCCAGTTGGGATGGCTGAACATTGGCAAAACCTTGGTGCTCCCTATCTGCATATTGTAGATTTAGATGGGGCCGTAGAAGGGGGGCCAAAACACCTGTCACAAATTGAAGCCATTGCCAAGAAGTTGACTATTCCCATTCAAGTCGGTGGTGGTATCCGAAATGTGGAGACCGTTCAAGCCTATCTATCCAGTGGGGTGGATCGGGTTGTGGTGGGAACCGCCGCCCTACAGGATGCCAAATTTTTGGCAAGGAGCGCCCAACAATATCCCCAGAAAATTCTCGTTGGGATTGATGTGAAGGAGGGATTGGTGGCTGTGCATGGGTGGACGACGGTTTCCACACTGACGGCCCAACACGTGTTTGATTCGTTGAAAGACCTTCCATTGGGTGGCATTGTCTTTACGGATATATCCAGAGATGGCATGTTGAGTGGACCCAATATTTCTGCTTTACGAGAAGCTGCAGCAACCTCACCGGTTCCGGTTATTGCGTCCGGCGGAGTCACGGCGTTGGAAGATATTCGAGCGATCCAAAAAATCGGAGACAATATTTCTGGTGTCATTATTGGGAAAGCACTGTATGAAGGGGCGTTAGACTTAAAAGTCGCCTTAACACTCGTTCCCGCAAATGGGGCGACACCGTCATCATGTTGACCAAGCGAATCATTCCTTGTCTGGATGTTAAAGAGGGGCGCGTGGTCAAAGGTGTCTCGTTTGTCAATCTGCGTGATGCAGGGGATCCTGTTCATGTGGCACAGGTCTATGATCGAGAAGGAGCCGATGAGCTGTGTTTCCTGGATATTACTGCCTCGCATGAAAAGCGAGATACGATTTTGGATGTTGTCGTGCGAACGGCAGAGCAGGTGTTTATGCCCTTAACGGTTGGGGGCGGAATTCGCACATTAGAAGATATTCGTCGATTGTTGGAAGCCGGAGCGGATAAGGTGAGCATCAATACTGCGGCTGTTCAAGAACCGGAATTTGTGAAGGCGGCAGCGACACGTTTTGGTTCACAATGTATCGTTGTGGCGATTGATGCCAAACGCGCAGCGGGTTCTGACGGTAACGATCAAGGATGGGAAGTCTTTACGCATGGAGGGCGGAATGCTACGGGTTTAGATGCGGTTCGCTGGGCTCAGCGGATGATGGATTTTGGAGCTGGGGAAATTCTCCTTACGAGTATGGATCAGGATGGGACCAAGAATGGCTATGATTTACTGTTGACTGCGGCGATTTCTGATGCGGTCACGATTCCCGTTATTGCCTCGGGCGGAGCCGGGACCCTTCACCATTTGCTTGAGGCGTTTACTTTGGGGAAGGCCGATGCCGTTTTGGCTGCTTCTATTTTTCATTTCCAAACGTATTCGATCGGGCAAGCCAAATTCTTTTTGTCCGAGCAGGGTATTCCCATGCGACCAGGCCCCGTTCCCGTTTCGATGGTATAAAGACCAATGAACGAAAATCCTGAAACGCGAGAAGTACAATTTGATGCCCAGGGGATGTTGCCGTGTGTGGTGCAAGATTGGTTAGACGGGACCGTGCTAATGGTGGGCTTCATGAATCAAGAAGCCTGGGAATTGACCCAGAAGACCCAGCGAGTGCATTTTTGGAGTCGATCACGCCAACAGCTTTGGAAGAAAGGCGAGACCTCAGGTCATGAGTTGGTACTCAAGGACGTCTTTCTTGATTGTGATCAAGACACGGTGCTGGTGAAAGCCGAACCGATTGGCCCGACCTGCCATACGGGATCCCGATCCTGTTTTTTTTCACGCATGCCCTCACCATCTGACCCAGCCGTCCCCATTCCTTCTGGCACGGCCTGGGGCGGGATCACTCAACGGCTCTATGAAATGGTATCGAATCGAAAGGCCAATCCCAGTTCGGATTCCTACGTGTCGAAATTGCTGCAAGGAGATGTTGATCGAATTTTAAAGAAAGTGGTTGAAGAGGCTGGGGAAGTTGTTCTGGCCGGGAAAAATGAGAATCGTGAAGAGATTATCTATGAAATGGCCGACTTATGGTTTCATTCCTTGGTCATGCTCGGACATTATTCCATTCCGCCAGAAGAAATCTATCAAGAGCTTGGCAAGCGATTTGGAAAGACAGGCATTCGAGCAGCAGAAGGTGAAATTTCTCATGGCTGATTGCCTTTTTTGTCAGATTGTGGCGGGAACGACCCCCACAAAGAAAATATATGAAGATGAGCAGGTTTTGGCTTTTGACGATATCAATCCTCAAGCGCCGGTCCATGTGTTGGTCATTCCCACGCGACATGTAGTGTCATTGGATGACACGCAAGATTCGGATGCCGCATTATTAGGGCAACTCATGGTTGTATGCGCAAAAATAGCCAGAGAGCGAGGTCTGGACGTCAGTGGGTATCGCGTCGTAGCGAACACGGGACGGGAGGCAGGGCAAACCGTGTTTCATCTTCACCTACATGTACTGGGAGGGCGTTCGTTTGCATGGCCACCAGGGTAACGTAACTGAAAGGGG
>JAJDBR010000223.1 GCA_029261275.1 Nitrospirales bacterium | reverse complement strand
TCTTCCCCCCAGGCCTCCGTACTGTTCAACGACCATAGGCAAACACAGCCAAAGAATACCTGTAGTGGGAATGAATGGAGCACGTTAAGCAGTGGTGTTCGGTTCATCATGACTCCTGGGGCAAAAATATCGATAGACAGCTGGAAGCACTAAGAGAGTGAGGGCCGTAGATGTGACTAAACCCCCAATAACCACCGTCGCAAGGGGACGTTGAACTTCAGCGCCCATAGTCGTTGCCAAGGCCATAGGAAGAAATCCAAGGCTTGCCACTAAAGCCGTCATCAGCACGGGACGGAGCCGATCTAACGCGCCTTGGGTCACCGCCTCTTCAACGGACAGCCCTTTGCCCTCTAACGTCCGGATTCGTGAAACTAGGACCACGCCATTCAGCACGGCAATGCCAAACAGAGCAATAAATCCAACAATGGCCGAAATACTTAGAGGCAGTCCGCGCACCCAGAGGGCTAAGATGCCTCCTGACAAGGCTAAAGGAACGTTGAGGAAAATGAGCATAGCCGGCTGAAGAGTGCCAAATATCAGAGAGAGCATGCCAATGATCAGGAGTAACGTAACCGGCACGATGAGCGCTAAACGCCGCGTGGCTTGTTCAAGATTTTCAAATTGCCCTCCCCATTCCAAATAGTACCCAGAAGGAAGGGAAACCCGTTCGCGAATAGTCCGTTGGGCCTCTTCCATAAATCCGCCTAAGTCCCGTCCGCGAATATTCGTTTCCACGACAATTCGACGATGGTTATTTTCCCGACTAATCTGTGCTGGGCCTTCATCCACCACAACCTGCGCAATACGCGACAAAGGCACCAATTCGCCATGTGGGGTTGGGACAAGGAGATTTTTGAGAGCAGCCGGGCTTTCCGAAGATTGGTCAGTGAGGCGCACAACTAACGCAAAACGACGTTCGCCTTCAAAAATGGTTCCCACATGTTGTCCAGCTCTGGCCGTTTGCACATAGGTCAACACATCATCGGCCGTAATGCCATAGCGAGCAATCTGGTCTCGGTCCACAATAATTCGAATACGCGGAACTCCTGCCACCTGCTCGGCTTTGACATCTGCTGCCCCGGGAATGCCTTGTAATATAGATGCCACTTGTTCGGCATGTTTCCGTAGAATCGAGAGATCCTCTCCGAATATTTTTACGGCAATATCAGATCGCGTCCCCGCAATGAGTTCGTTGAATCGCATTTCGATGGGTTGGGTAAATCCAAGACCTACCCCATTCACGGACTCCATAATGGCCAGTTGCATTTTCTCGATGAGTTCGTCTTTGGTCTTGGCACTCACCCATTCCTTCTTCGGCTTTAAGATGGCAAAGACATCGGAGAGCTCGATACCCATAGGATCAGTCGCCACCTCAGGACTCCCTGTTCGAGAAACGACCTTTATCACTTCTGGAAATTTCCGCAGACTTTTTTCCACCTGAAGGGCCGTGGCCACGGATTCATCAAGAGACACACTTGGCAAACGCCATACTTGAATCGCGAGATCGCCTTCATCCAAACGTGGCATAAACACGACTCCCAACGAAGTACCGATGAACAGACTACCCACAAACAAGACGATGGCTGACCCAGCGGCTAAGAGGGGGTTGTTCATAGAGAACCGAAGGCAGGGTTCATAGATCGAACGGAGGGTTCGAATCAACCACGTTCCTTCTTGGTTAGGTTTGATTTTTGCGAACCAAAACGCCAACGTGGGGACGGCGGCCACGGCAAAGAACAATGAACCAACCAGAGCAAAAATGACGGTGAACGCCATGGGGTGAAACATTTTTCCTTCAACACCCGTGAGAGTCAAAATGGGAAGATACACCACAATAATAATGCCCATCGCAAAGGTAATGGGACGCAATACTTCTTTCGCCGCATCATGTATCCCCTGAGTTCTGGCTTCCACCGAACGATCCTTGAGATTGTTCAATTTCCGAAGAATGTTATCGATCATCACGACGGATCCATCCACGAGCAAGCCAAAATCGATGGCGCCAAGACTCATCAGGTTTCCGGAAATGCCGGTCTTGAGCATACCGGTAAACGCGATCAGCATAGAAATTGGAATGGCCGCTGCGACGATGAGCCCAGATCGGAAATTTCCCAGGAAGAGAAATAAAATGGCAATGACGAGTAATCCGCCTTCCCACAGATTATTGCGAACCGTGCGAATCACTTGAGAGACGAAAATAGAACGATCATAGTACGGTTCGATGACGACCCCATCTGGCAATGTAGCTTGAATTTCTTGCACCCGCGCTTTAATTTTTTTGAGCAGGAGTTGAGCATTTCCGCCTGCCAACATCTGCACCATACCGATAACGGTTTCACCTTCCCCCATCCTCGTGGCCGCACCGATTCGAAGATTCGCACCTTCTTGCACCACAGCGACATCTTTAATAAAAATCGGAATTCCGCCAGGAGCATGTTCCACGAGAATTTCTCCAAGATCCGTCACGCCCCTAGCCATGGCTTCACCGCGAATAAGAAATTGTTCACGTTCATGAACAATATACCCACCACCAGCCAGCGCATTATTTTTCTCTAAGGCCTCATACACATCTTTAAGAGAAAGCTTCATGGCCAACAGTCGTTGAGGATCCACCATGACTTGAAATTGTTTTTCCCGCCCGCCCCAAATATTTACTTCCACCACCCCCGGGATAGTCCGAAGGCGCCGTCCTATATCCCATTCCAACAGCGTGTGTAACTCCATCGGGCTATAGCCTTCCCCGCTGAGCGTAAATTGATACACTTCACCAAGCCCGGTTGTCAGCGGCCCCATCATCGGCCGTGCATATTCTGAGGGAATCTGTTCAACGGCTATGGCCAATCGTTCATTCACCAGTTGACGGACAAAGTACAGATCTAAATCATCCTCAAAAATAGCCGTCACCACTGAAATTCCATATTGGGAAATGGAGCGAAGTTCCTTGAGGCCAGGTAGACCGCTCAGGTTCGTCTCAATGGGAAAGGTCACAAACTGCTCAACTTCGACCGGGCCTAATGCCGGAGCACGAGTCAGAATCTGGACTTGCACGGGCGTGAGGTCCGGGACGGCATCAATAGGCAATTCGCCCAAGGAATACACACCTGCTCCCATGACCAGAAGAAGAGTCACCAGCGTAAAGAAGCGATAACGAAGAGAGAGTGTGAGTAGTCGTTCCATGGGTTGTCCTGTCACTCCCCTGCGATTGAATCTTTCAGAAGAGAATTTTTCAAATCAAACACTCCTTCAATCACCACTTCATCCCCAGTTGTCAGACCTTCGATCACCTCGATCCATCCATCACTTTCTTGGCCAAGCGTCACCGAAGTAAATCTATGGCCGTTAGCATCTTTCACAAAGACACCCCGAACCCCTTCAACCAAAGTAGGCGAGGTCACCGGGATGGCCAGAATGGACGCTGATCCTTCTTCTAGCCGAACTTCAACGTATTCATGAGGTTTCAAAAGACCCTGCCGATTATCAACATCGAACCGAAGCTGGATAGTCAGCGTCGCTTTATCGGCGACAGGTGAGATATACGCCAACGGCGCTTCAATCGGCTTCCGTCCTTTCGCCAGGATAGTCCCCCGGTCCCCGATGTGGAATCGCTGTGCCTGTTCGATAGGCAGATTGGCAAAAACCCAGACTTGCCGAGTATCCACGACCTCAAAGAGATGATCGCCAGTGCTGACCCCCTGCCCCAGGACCACGGTTTGATCTGAAATGATTCCGGCCAACGGTGCCTTAATGATGTAGCGGTGGCCCTCCATCGTATGGCTGTGCAGCAGTTCGTTTAAGTCTTTTTTTAACAGACCCATGTTTTGAAGTTTTTCCGTGACATGCTGATTGATCGCTTGGGCCTCAAAGTACTGCGCCTCATCTTCCATCAGACGTCGTTCAGACACAATTTTTTCAGCATGAAGCTTTTTCGTCCTCTCAAAGTTGGCTTGCCGAAGATCCACCTGAACTTTTGAGACCAAAAATTCCTGAACTAATTCGTCCAGCTTGAGACTCCCAATGGCGAGTAAAGGATCACCGACTTGAACATGATTGCCCAATTGGACAAACAACTCTTCCACCTGCCCTTCCAGCCGTGAGGACACCTTAGCCATCCTTCCAAGGTCCAACGCGACCCCACCCGGTGCCACAATGGCTTGGGAGAGCAACCGTTCTTCTACAAGTCCCGTCTTAATCCGTTGTTGGGCAGAATCCGTGAGTTGAAGCGGCGAAGGACTTGAGGCCGCTGGCAACCCTGCTGTCTCGATTGAGACCTCGTTACCAGGTTCCGGTGGATCAGAACATGCCTGAAGTAAAAACATTGGAAGGAGAAGGATGACGTACATGACCACAACACACCTCTTCACAATTCAAATAGGACTTAGTTAGGACGATTCAATGTCAACCCTACCCACATATGGACTTCCCTCACCATTTAAGGGAGAGGGCAAGGATGAGGGTAAAAGCTCACCGAATACTTACACCACTTTATTTAGCAAATGAGTTGACTCGTTCTCGCACCCTGACCGAGAGCCAGAGAATTCAGGAACACGCTGACGTTAAATGGAAAGAACTGGCGGAGCGCGAGGGGAAAGGATTTCAGGAAGAAGAGAGACGAGTGTTTTCTTGGTGGTAAAATTGGGTAGTGGAACACGAGGCGGACGCAATGGTTCAACAATGATTGCCACAAGCAGGTCATGGGAAACTTGCGACTTCTCCGATTCTAGGACTATCGAGGGTTTGATAACAGAGAAACCGTACGTCGCCTCTTCAAAACCATGGGATGTAGGTAAGGGAGGCTGGGTGGATTCGAATCCATCGCCGACAAAGAAGAACCCGTCATGATGATGTTCTTCTTGATCATACCCGTGGTGGGCATGAACAGGAGTATTGACGAGAATCGAATGGAAGGTGCCCCCATGAACGTGCCCCGACATTCCGTGGGCATGATCGACTTCGGGGTGGATATGAATAAGGGGTAACGTGACGACCCATAGGACTAACCATATCCGAAGTAAAGTCTTATGCATGTCTTTCACCAGATAACCCCTACCTCATCTATTCGGCCTGACCAACCCAGTAATTGAGCTTATCATAAAATAAGGTCAGAGAACACACACATGGAAATGTTCGCCCCCCTGATGTAGGCCCAACATTGGGAGCAAGTCCAAGTGGAGGAAAACCTAACTTAGCCTTGGCCTAGAATTCGTGGAGCACTCCAGATAGCAAGGAAGGCAGATTTTGTTCTCCAGATTTGTCATACTCCAGGAAGCCAATCATCTCACCCAAGGGGAAAATGGAACTTATGAACAATATAATGTGGGGTCGCACTCTCCTCATGTTCGTCGTGTTGAGCATAATGCCGTCTGTGGGTTTGGCCGAAGAAGACAAGTCTTCCCTGGCTGAACTTGAACACCTTGAGAAACAATTAGACATCTTGGATCAGCGTAGCCTTGGGCTACACTATGAATTGGGCCATGGAATCTCGCAGGATTATGCCAAGGCAGGAGAATGGTATCTCAAAGCCTCCGCTCAGGGAGACGCCGACGCGCAAGCTATGCTGGGAGCCCTCTCGGTACCTCTAGTTGTTATTGAGCAACATAAAAACGCAAGGAGTGATCTTTTTCCTGGTTCCCAATATACGGTTATCGGCTCTTTTGATTCCGTCGAGTTGTTAGAATTTCAAACAGCACCCTATCCTACAAAATGGAGGTATAAATTTAAAGTAGAAAAAGTGGTATTTGGAAGTTATAAGGAAGAATTCATCTGGTGGGGAACGAATGAACCCAACCCAACAAAATTTATTAAAGGACAGTTATTGTATATCACTATGGTTCCTGACAGGCATGGGATTCGGCTGGGGGGTTACATTAAATTTAATGTCGATGACCAATGAAAGGATTTCACCGATGCCAGATAGGGTATCTACAGGGGCAAGGAGATTTTTTCATAAAACCGCGTCAGCTGGACTTTTCCTACGGCTCGCCCCCAACGATGGGAAGGTAACTATTTCAGGCTCTTTCTGAAGGAATGGGAATGCCACTTAAATGCCTCCTCACCTCAAGCAATGCGTAAGGAGCTTAATACTTGGGCTAAAGAAAAGAGTACATAAAGAAATCTTCTGGCCAGCCCCGAAAAAAATATTGGAGAGACTTAAGTCCATGGCTGTGAGCCAACTCGGGGTTCCTTCAATGGGCTCTTTGTTAGAAGGACTCACGCTGGATGATTGAGATGGGAAAGAGGATTCTGCTTAATAGACTCGCCTTTCTTGGACGTAGCGGAGGGGATTGGCCATGACGAAGACTGGACCGCCTTGGAGTTGTAAGACCGACCAATTAATGACATAGGGCAGCCGACGTGGATCTTGATGGACTACGGCTTGTTCGAAAATTTCTGCCCAGCCTTCCTGGATGATATGCCCAATGATTTCTGATCGTCCGAATGCTTGAGCATTTCGTGGTCGGTTCACTTTCGCCAAATTGACTTAGTCATTTGTGCTTAAACCTTAGCGCAAGAACTAGTGCAAAGGACTTCTGGACTCTTTTTGCATTAGGCAGGATGAAAATGAGACGCAACCATTTATACGGTTGTCAGCCAAAGCGACCAGGTGGAAAGCGACAAAGGCTTGGTGTCAAAAAAAATGCCCGCTATTTACTAAGCGTCTTGGCATTTTCCATGTATCGGATACAGGGATAAGAATTAGAGAGCAAGCTGCTTGTATTATGATATAAATTGGATTGGGTTAACGTGCGTTCATGTGGCGATCCAAACGCATTGAATACATCAATATTTTTTAGCATATGAAAAATCGTGAAAGACGGCTATTCGACGAATAAACCACTCTATCATGAAGTACACACACTGCCCCAGAGTACTGGCTTTCGGCCACCTATTGATGAACATACGTTCTTTATATTCAAAATGGCTTCAATCTTTTTCGATGCGCCGCCGCCTAAACATAAAGATACAGTGGCGCACTTCCTTTTAAAATAGGGGTATACTATAGGGGTAGAAAATACCTATAAAAAGGACCGTAGAGGCATTCCCTTTCCTCTACGGTCCTTTTCATAGGTACTTCAGATGGCGACTGTCTTAGCGTAAGAACTCGTCTGAAGAACATCTGCCCCCTTGTTGCCATGGGGAATGGCGACTTGTAGAACGCCAGCTAGGATTCGATTGCTATCCAGTGCAAGAAGGTAAGGAGCAACAAACCCTTCATATGCCTTCTTTTTTTCGCCTGATAAATCTTTCCAACCTGTAATCCTACCACGACAGTTGTGTGTACCACACATACAATTCTTCGGGAAATGGTCGATACTGTAATTTCTCATGGCATAATCAAAGGTCACTTCTTCATCTAGCCCAATATCCTTCATCGCCACAAAATCATGGGCGCCTGTTTCGTTGAGATGAATACCACAATTGGGTTCGCAGCAATGGTTCACCTTACTAATGAGAACGGCGTGAAGAACATGCGTATGCTCATCGATCTGAGAAGCATGTGAGTGATTGCAAGTTAACACTTCCTTAATGACCCCAATCATCACGGTATCACCAACCTTATACGGTTGCGTGGCGTAAATCCCTTCTCCTTTCTCAGAAGTTCCCCTTAACTCATACCCAATTTCCATCAGTACTCTCCTTACACCTAAGAGTGACGTTTTATGCCTGTTTTCTTTGTACAGACAACCGATCAAACCCGACATTAGGCTGAAGGGAAAGAACGACAGATATGGCACCCCAGCACGAGGGAAAGCCAGAAATAGTTCTATGATGTAGACAGGAGGAAACGAACTCTTGAAATTCTAACCCCGCTACTCAAGCAAGTCTGGTCAATATTGATCAGTAAGGAGAACTGAAATGTTGAGGCGAAAGGAATGGACAAATTTGTTCGAACACCGTCCACCTAGAGGAGGAAAAGGATGAAGAACCTAGTCGTGAAGGACGACATTGAGGAGGGAACTGTGCACATTTAACCCTTTGTGCGAAGCACCGTCATAGTCAATGAAGCCCAATTTTCTGAACTTATTCATGAAGAAACTGACGCGGGAGCGCGTCGTGCCAACCATCTCCGCGAGCTTTTCCTGGCTCACTTTCGCAATGACGGCTTCCGGCTTCCCTTCTTTCCCAAATTGGGCCATTAAGAGCAGAACGCGTGCAAGCCGCTTCTCGCTGGAATTAAAGAGTTGATCCACTAAATCTTCTTGAGTGCGGATGTTGCGAGCCAAGAGATAGGTGAGAAAGAGTTCTGAGAAAGTGGGTTCGTCGTGGAGTATTTTGATCATGACGGCTTTGCTAATGCGCACAATTGTTGCGACACCCACCGCAGTCGCCGCTTCTAAGCGCAACACTTGTCCAGTGAGGCAGGCTTCACCAAAGAAGGAAGCTGGCTCCAGGATAGCCACGATGGCCTCTTTGCCGCGTTTCGAGACCACGGTGAGTCTGACCTGGCCTTCCTGAATATAGAACACGGCGTTCGCCTTGTCCCCTTGTGCAAAGAGGATCTGATTCTTCTTTCGGCATTGTATAATAGTTTTGCCGGCTCCGACTTGTGTCAGGAAAGTTTTGGGGTTGAACGATGGGGTTCGTTTGGTGGCCATGAAAATCTGCTTAATGTGGATACGTCGTCAACTCAAGATACAGCAACGTTCGGGTATCACCGTTTGTAACGAAGGCGTTCCCAGCAAATCCTTCAGGACCTTTTCAATCTCAACGCAGTCAAAGGGTTTATACAGACAGGCCCGCGCCCCTGCGGCTATCGCTCTCTCCGCCACCTGTTCGTCGGTATGGCCGGTGAGGATCACGACGGGAACGGACGGATACACTTGCTGAATATGTTGTAAAACCGCCAAACCGGTTATGTCAGGCAAACTATAATCGAGCAAGACGGCGTCATACGTCTCCCGTGCGAGCTTGCTCAGAGCTTCTCGGCCATTGTCCGTGCTCTCGCTGGTATACCCATAATTTCCTAGAATGGCCTCGAACAAGGTTCGCAAGGAAGAATCATCATCCACCACGAGAATGTGTATTTTTTTATTCATAATAGGGTCCTCTATGGATTAGGATTTCACCAAGTTTATTGACCTAGAAGTCATCATCGTTAATATTAAATAGCTGGCATGAAGATCGGGGAATTTCGTAGCTCGCTCCTTGATGTCCATTGCCACGGAGTCTTCACTGTCCTCTACGTCCTCGTGTATAACCGGGTCCACCATCTCGGAATGATTCTTCATGCTCTCTACGCCCTCGAACTCTTTGGCAAAGTCCTTCTTCATCCACGGCATGGCCGCGTCGACATTGACCTTGCTGCGGCGCATCACGACACCCTTCCTGGCCTTGGCAGCGATCGGCCACCCATTGCCCCTGACAGCAGCACACTGCGTGATCTGGCTATTTGCGTTCAACCACACGTCCATGATCGGTGTTTTCTCCTCGTCGATGCTGCCAAGAACGTTCGTCTATCCGTTGACGATTGCCCCCCCGATAAACAGAACGGCGCTGAGTGTGTGATCAGAGAGAGAATGCGAATGAACTGCTGTTGGACGAACCTGCGAAACATGTCATTCTTCTCCTGTATGAGATAGCGGCAGCCGAGGCCACGTATCTCTCTGCCCCTTTCATTTCTATCTCCCCACGATTCCAAATTTTGGCAAAAAAATGCGCAGCTGTCTGAGCAAAACAGCTCAGCCTAGAAGATTTAATCCCGTAGCACCCATCCGCGGTCTATCCCTTGGTGGGCTTGGGAGTTTCAGGAATTGGGGGAAATACCTAGGTTCACGCCATGACAGGCATTCCTCATTCTGGATTATCTCTGATTAAGAGAGAATCGCTTACGAGAACGCCCTTTGAGGACTGACTCAGAATTCGCAGCTCGATTTTGGAGAATGAGGGGGTCAAGAAGCTCTCCACACTGGAAACACCGAAGAGCCCAAAATCCGTTGCCACCAGTGCTATCGTAAATGTCCTGGCAAAACGCTCGAACGAACAGCCCCTGACATCTGTGGCAAATAAGAGGAGAGTCAACGTGATGGGGAAACCCTGGGTGAGAATCAAGGGGAGTTGATTTAATAGTCGTTTTCGTATTTCTCAGGATGACCTCCTCACGTAAAAGAATGAACGAACGGAGTTGGTGTCATGGGTGAAAAGTATTCTCGGTTCAATGTTTCAGATGAGGGGTATCTGTTTCGTCAGAGGTCTTGCCTGCACGGTAATCATTTCCCTGTTGAATAGCTTGGCGTTCATGGACCTCACCCTCGGCGTGAGATAGTCTTGGCCAAAACTTTTCTCCCCCTGAACCTGACATTCCCATATCACCGAGATTCACAAGTATGGGGGAAAGACCAACAGCCGTCTGGTCAAAATTGCTCACTTTTTGGGTTTGAGCCGGTGCGCCGGTAGACCAGTCACGGTCCATGACACCAAGCTGATGGAGTAAAAATGTAATAGGATTCTAGTCGTGAAGGACGACGTTGAGGAGGGAACTGTGCACATTTAATCCTTTGTGCGAATCACCGTCATATTCAATGAAGCCAAGCTTGCGGAACTTATTCATGAAAAAACTGATGCGCGAGCGCGTCGTGCCGACCATCTCCGCGAGCATTTCCTGACTCACCTTCGTAATGACCGCTTCTGGCTTGCCTTCCTTCCCAAAATGAGCCATTAACAGCAGCACGCGTGCGAGCCGCTTTTCACTGGAATTAAAGAGTTGATCCACCAAGTCTTCTTGGATGCGGATGTTGCGAGCCAGGAGATAGGCGAGAAATAGTTCTGAGAAAGCGGGTTCGTCGTGGAGCACTTAGATCATGGCGGTTTTGCTCATGCGAAGGGGCGTGGCGTCTTCTAGAGTAGTGGCAGTGGCCAGATGTACCAGCTGTCCGGCGAGAGTCCCTTCTCCAAAAAAGGCACCCTCCTCCAGAATCCCCACGATCGCTTGGTTGCCTTCCTGAGAGACCACCGAAAGTACGACTTTGCCTGACTGGACATAAAATACGGCCTCTGCCGGATCGCCTTGCAAAAAGATGACCTTCCCCTTCGGAGCCTTTAAGGTCGATTTACCGTTGCCAATTTTTGAGAGAAATTTCTGGAGATTGAACGGCGAGTTTTGCTTGGTTGCCATAAGCTGTCTCCTTGGAGAGACCCGAGCGACATTCTGTGGAAGAGGTCCGGAAGTGTGAGAGGAGAAAAATTATTATGATAGGTTATCATTTGCACAGGCGAACGCGCAAACGCAAGGTTTGCTTCCTTCACAACACTTGGGAACAGGAAGTTAATCGTGTAACCTTGAACGGAAATAATTAGTTCCTTAAAGAGGTCTCAGCTCTTTCATCCACAACTTTCTGACAATTTTTTCGCACCAACTTTACTTGCTCGAAATTCAGATTCAATGGAATACGGAACCAACACGACTTCAGAGCGCCTTGAGCACCTTTTGCCGGCATTTCCTTAAGTCTTTCGTTTTGTAAAGCCCTTGTGTCTTTCGTTGTTTCGTCTGCAAAAGTTCCGACTGGCAAAATAAGCGAAAGCAACACCAAGGAAGCAATCAGGGTCGTGCGCTTGAGGAAGAATTTGTGTTTCATGGAATTATTCCATAGAGGATAAATGATGTTGAGGTGAGGTATGCGTGGAAAAATTTAGAATGCAGAATGATCTTGTTTCCCTACTAGAACTGCAACAATTGTCATTATGCTAAAGCGTTCCCAACCGAGGCTATGAGTTTTTTGGCATCAACTGGCTTCACTAAATAGTCACTGATGCCTTGCCCCATTAACGAGGTAGCCAATGGCACATCGGCAATCCTCGTCAAGGCGATTAATGGAATTTTAGGGCATTCCATTTTGCAGTAGGCAATGACTTCATACCCATCAACCTTTGGAATATTAAGGTCGGTAATAATGGTATGTACCACCTCGGAGGATTCCCCGCTGCTTAATAAATTGATGGCGTCCTGGCCGTCTTCTGCTTCAAAAATATCATAACCAACATTCTCTAATATGAGTCTGATGAGCTTTCGAATAGCAGGGTCATTATCCACTACGAGAATGCCCCCTAAGGTTTGTTCTCCTGAAAACATTCCCGTTACATTTTGCCGAGATGGTTCTTTTGGTATTGACACAGACTCAATTGTTTCCATAAATTTTTCTTCCCGTAATGCCACCGCAGATAGATATTGAGTATTCATACATCCCTCCTGTAAAACCACAGTGAAAAATAGATCCCTCACTACTTGCTCAATGCAGGCACGGGCGATTGTTCTTTAAAAGATGCGTAAATAGCGGCAGTACAAAAAAGAAACATTAATCCTAATAAGAACAAAACTTTGCACATAGTTGCCACTCCGTTCTTTGCCCGTAACAGTCAGGAATAGCTTCTTCTCAAAAACCTGATCTGATGACCAGCGTTACAATCGCCGAAACAAGAGGGCAGCGATTGCTGAGGAGAGGTTAGGCGTAGCGAGCGAGGACAGGAGGAATCAGACGCACTCAGAAATGAGGAAAGTGCGAGGGATAGGATGTCAACGTGGATTCATACGTCATAGCTTCACACTATACCTAAAACATGATGAGTTCAAGGAATCAGTCGTTTAAAAATAAGGTTTCTTAAATGTTTTCATCGCTAAACCCGCGCAATAGTCGCGGCTTTCTTGGACGCGGGTGCGAAAGGCGTCGGCCATGACTAAGACGAAACTGCCTTGAAGTTGTAGGACTGACCAATTGATGACATGGGGCGGGTACGGGAACCCCTTTTACGGCTGGCATCCAAAGGAACACGGCACCGACCACTAATCCCTTGGTGAGCTAAAAATGACCGTTAGTTCAAAAGCGTCTTGGCTTTTTCTGTGTATCGTAGGACAGTCCATACAAAAGCGGAATGACTCCAGGTCAGAGGGGAAACACAAAGAGGGGAACCGTTGACGGGATGGACCTGTTCGGCCAGGACCCCGGAAGGGAGCGCATTTTTTCCGCACCAATCAAGGTAGGGAATGGCCGCTTGAAGCTCCTGCTGATTCTGTGCTTGATCGATCGCATATTCTGCGAGCCAGAGTGTGGAAATAAACCATGGATTTCCAGGAATATCTTTTGGGCTATCATCTGTTCGCTGGTAGACATCACCCTGGTACCTGGCGCAACCTTCAATGGAAGTTTTAAGCCACAGTTCATCGCGCACAGCGTTGGCTGTGGCAATGATTCTCGGATCTTTGGGGTCCAATACTCCGAGCGTGGCTAAACTTAAGAGGCTGATATCAATGACATCATCAAGTTGGTATCCCCCCTCTATTCTTGAACCCGAACGGGCAAATCGCTTGAGGCCTTTATGGTACAGGTGATGGCTCACCCCTTCCGTCATTTCATCGGCCACGGAATCATACTTTTCAGCTAGGGAGGCATCCTGAAAGAGGTTCGCAAAATTCGCCGCGGCCCGAAGACCGGCAATCACCGATGCGACGGTATAGGCATGTAGGGCATACCGCTCTTCCCACAAATCATAGGACGGTAATGGCAATAAGGTTTGAGGGTCTCGGTACCAGACTAAAAAGTCTGCCGCTTTTTTAATGAGCGGGCTATAGAGATGCCGAATAAATTCGACGTCTTTCAAACTTTCGTAGTGAATCCACAGTGCCCAAATGGTCAACGCCGTTGAATCTTCCTGGATAGGAAGAATCTCTTGGCCAGCCACTAACCAGGAATGCCAATTACTCGCAAGAGATCCGTCTGGATTATAATGTTGGAATAAATAGCCTTCCTCTGATAACACACGAGCGCAAAAGTCAAAATATTTCATACACACATGCGAGTACCCGGCCTTGGCTAACGCGGCCGCCACAAACGCCCCATCCCGCCCCCACATATACGAATAGGTATCTTTGCCAAATCGAACAATATCCGAATCATTGGCGGCAATAATGGCACCGTGGTTGTCAATTTGTGTTCGTAAGATCAGTAGGCTTCGATTAAACACGTCGGTGACGGAATTCGGCAAGCCTTGGAGTTGCAATCCATCTTTACGTATCCATGTTTTCCAGTATTTGGACGACCGCTTGAGAAGTTCTTCTGGCGTGATGCTGTGGACATCCAAATTCAGCTTGGCGACCTCGGAATAGGTCATGCCCGCCGCCATCCAATAATACGCCGTCGTGATTCCTTTAGCGGGCAAGTCCAGCCAAATGCCAAGAGTGGAATGAGGGGAACCCCATGAAGAAGCTTCTCCGCTCAATTCACCGCATTCTATCTCTTGAGCAGTTCCCAAGCTTCCCGAGGCATCTTTTTTTCCGCAGGCAAAATGTTGCACCCCCCATTGGTCATGTGCCCAACAACTCATGAGGAAGTATCTGTGGATTTTATAATGAATAATCGAACAACTCCGGGGATCGAAATATGCGGTGCCCCCAATGTCATTACCATAGAGGTTAAAGTCATGGCTAAAAAAGAGTCGAACTTGGCGGGGGGTATTCTGAAGATTGCGTATCGCGATTTTCTTGATGTAAATATTTAATTCAAAATCCACCACATCTGAGCATCGAAGCTCCAAACCCAAGTCCTTATTTTTCAGCAAGACATCCGTGACAAGACTTTCATTTTGATAGCGTAAATCTTTTTCCCATTCCGGTCCCATCCAGGAATACTGTCCATCGGCCCATACACCGAAGAGGAAGGGATGTCCGCTTCCATGGTTTTCCTGTCCAATAAAAGGAAAATACACATCCCGAATCTGATAATCGGAATCAAAATTTAAAAGGAAAGACCCGTTACTGACGGGAATGTCTTTTGGCATAACGTCCTTTCATCCACAATCCACTGATACAGGTCAGAATATTTCCCAGCCATACTGGTGATTGAGAAATGGTCCTTCACATGCTGGCGACAGTCACTTGAGTCAAGAAGGTGGATGGCTTTCACGGCCTCGGCCATGTGTTCGATGGAATCTACAACAAAACCCGTTTTCCCATGAATGACAATCTCAGGAACCGAGCCTTTATCAAAGGCTAACACCGGGGTACCGCAGGCCATAGATTCGATCAGCACCAATCCAAACGGTTCGCCCCATTGAATAGGAAAGACTGTCGCCCGCGCATGCTGATACCACATTTTTTTCTGGACGCTATCAACCTCCCCGATATAGATGATCTGCTTGTCAGAATCCAGAATAGGCTTTATGACGTCCTCATAATAATCGTTTCCCGTGAACGGTTGGTTCATGTCAGCCACAAGGTCAATTGAATATTTCAATTTCTTGAAGAATTCCCGGTCTTTGTCCTTGTTCTGGACATTACCAGCAAGGATAAGGCGCGAGTTCGTTTTTTTTGCAATCTCGATGGCGATATCCTGCCCTTTATCTGGCGTGATTCTTCCAATCGAAAACAAATAATCGTGTTTACTGGAATGGCTGTTGAACGGATAGTCTTCCACATCAATGCCATGATGAATCACCTTCTGCCCGTTCACTAATCCCTGGTGCTGCGATCTCTGAAATTCACTGATTGGAACAAAATACGCGCTTGATGATGCCATGAGGGTCTCATTCCATCGCGTGAATCCTCTATGGTCTGCGGCCGGCACATGGAGCGTCATCACAATGGGAACAGGGCTGTGGCACACTCCCTTAAACATATATTCCACCATGTCCGCATCATGAAGATGAATAACATCAATATCACCCATTTTCGCTCGCTGAAGTGACATGACCAGATGTCGAAGCATCTGTTCCTGTTTTACGAGGGTGTGATCAGTGCAGTACTCAGCAAAGCTTTTTTCAATGGTGTTGAACTGCTCCCCGACAACCTGGGAATCACCAGAACAGGCCACAATCGAACGGTGCCCTAATTCATGCAATCCTTTATCGAGGTTATACACGACCGTTTCAATAGGACCATAACCCAAATCATTCCTGATTGGCCGGTTGAGGGTCGCGACATGAAGCACAGCCATCGTTTTTCTGGTGTTGAGCAAAATGATATTTTCCCTACAAACTATGTGAGAATTCGCAGTCTGAAATAGTGACAATCAAAAGAGACCCTACAACGCAAAAACGCATCCGGGCTTTCTTGTATTGAACCCAACAGGAAAAACCCACCGCACTCCGACCACTCGGCAATCGCTACTGTCTTATGAGAAATACAAAACGCGGGTTTGCGCTGGTCTGTAAATACGGATATCTGGAGGAAAAATTATGACAAGCACCACTTCATCCAGAGCTTTCCCTGTCTGACAAAGGAGGGAGGGATTCCTTGAAGTGCTCACCATGGATCAACACAACGGCCCGACCCGTAGAATGTTGATCCAACGTTGGACTATCTTTTAGATAACCACGATCGGAAGTCTAATCAAGTGGTCAATCGAGATTTATTCCTTTCATGAGACCGTCTCTACTAACACACACCTGAAAAGGGCCACAGGTGACACAATCTGACAAAACTGCACGGGCATGAAGCGAGAGGGACCATTTTCTAATAACCATTGCATTCCAATCGAACTCCTTGTTTGGTTAGAAACCATCCACTTCTTCATGATTCAACATCTTCGGAACAGGACAGACTTACCCAAGAAACTGGTCCAACGCTTTATCGTACGAATGATTTAATTCCTCCAACGTTAGATCCATGCCTGCCTGAAGCGGAGGGTGGTCTTCCCCGTTGGCCGATTTCATCGCCTCGATTTGCCACAGTACCTCTTCGCCTTCCTTGGTCAATTCCTTAAGAATGCTATCTAAGACGATCTTGGAATTTGGCCCAGGACCAGCCTTTGGCTGATGACTGGCAAGTTTCGCATGCTTCGCTTTTAGCAGTTTCAACTTGCCTTCGACTCCCTTAAAATATTTCGTACGGTTCTCGCCTGAAAGAGCGTGTATGTTTTCGGCGACAGCCTTGTCGCCCTTTTGACTGTTTTTTCCAGCCAATTGAGATTCTGGTGAAATACTAGAATCAGAATTACTACAACCAATATTCATCATTAGGATCATCCCGACAAGAACAGTCACGAAAACAGGGTTTGTCATGCACTTCTCTCCAGAATTACAATTATCATCCATTCGTCAAATCACCACTTTTCCACTTTTTAACCACCTCAAATCGATTGCATAAAACAGATTCTTATCTATTACCTCTAGATCCAGCGAAACCAGTTTTAAATGCAACTCAAGCACGCCCGATCATTGGTGCCGGAGCGCTCAACCTGTATGGAATGGAATCAATCAGTTGGTAAATGATGTCTCAGCCCCCTCAACTGCCACCTTATGGCACTCTTCCTCCGCTAACTTTTGTTGCACCCGACCCAGATTAAACGGAATGCGGAACAAACACGCCTTCAGGGGATTTTTGGTACTTTCTACGCCCGTCTTCTTAAGTCTTTCGTCTTCTCCAGCTATTGTCCCTTTTACTGGTTCGGCTGCAAAAGTTCCGACTGGCAGAACCAACGAAAACAAGATCAAGGAAGCAAGGAGAATTTTGCTATTTTTAATGATCAATTCATGTTTCATGGCATAATTCCATTTTCTTTATTCTTCATTGTCTCCTGTCCCTCCTTCTCTCTACGAATATTCCGTTGCATGAAAGAAGGAGGAACCTGGTGAACGAAGTTTAATTAGAAGGTCAAGGATACCTCAGCCCGTTCAGAGGAAATATTTTGGCAATTTTCTTTTGCCAGCATCAGTTGTCCGATACTCGCATCTGACGGAATGCGACCCAAGCAAGCCTTCAAGGAATCTTGAACACTTTCTACGCCGTTGGCTTTAAGAGCCTCGTTTTGCAAAGCCCTTGTTCCTTTCTCCGGTTCAGCCGCCGAAGACCCGATTGGCAAAATCAGCGGAAGAACCATGAAGGAGGCGATGACAATCGAACGAGTGATAAAAAGATCATGTTTCATTGCAAATCTCCTTTGTGAGTGGATGAAGGATGAATAACGCACACGTCGTGTGAATCACAATGCGGCGTCCGTTTGAAATCCCCACTAAACCCATAATAATTGTCGTTGTTGATGGCATGCGCCACCGAGGCAATTAATGTTCTGGCATCAACTGGCTTCTCCAAATAATCGCTGACACCCCGTCGCATGAACGAGATCTTCACTTCCCGATCGTCAATCCCCGTTAAAACGATCACGGGAATACTGGGGTATTCTTGTTGGAACATGGCAATAGACTCAAACCCATCGACTTTGGGCATATTGAGATCTGTAATGATCAATTCAACCACCATGCCAAACTCCCCCCTGCGCAACACTTTGATGGCCTCTTGCCCGTCTTCAGCCTCCAGAATGTCATACCCCTCGTTCTCTAATATGAGTCGGTTGAGCAATCGGATAGCGGGGTCGTCATCTACCACGAGAAGGCACCCTAAAGGTTTCGATCCGGAAAACATTCCCGCTGTTTGGTTCCTAAACCGTCCGAAAGGTGGCCCAAAGGCTTCGACCTGAACAGTCGTCCCCCTCTCCCGTATTTCGACGAGCAATCCAGCTTGAAGGTTCGTAGAATTCTTTTTCATGAGTCTGAATGTCTTTTCCAAAAAAGTATGTCTCTTTTCTTAAGGGCTTGTGTATGTTCTTTGTACATCCAATGAACCTGATTGACCCAAACCACAAGTAAGTCGGATACCGGGGCAGGTTTCCAGGCAGTTTCCTTTCCGCTTATGAATGACCTACCCCGCAACCATTCTTTACATTTTTTCTAATGCAGGCACAGCGAGTTCTTCTTTGAAGCTCGCATAAATTGCGGCACAGACAAAAAGAACAATTAATCCTAAAAGGGCTGAAACTTGGTACATGGAGGCACTCCGTTCATTGACCGGGACGGTCAGGAATGTCCTCTTCTCAAAAACCTGGACTGAAGACCAGCGTTACAATCGACTGTCAAACACCTCAGCGATCGCTGAGAAGAGGTTAGGCGTAGCGCGGCACGGACAGGAGAATCAGACGCACGGGGAAAAAGCAGGAAGGTGCGAGGGATAGGAATGTCAATGTGGATTCATACGTCATGAGTACACACTATACCCAAAACGAGATGAGGTCAATGGACATTCAGATTTTAAGTTATTGTACTTTGGCGCGAATGCCTTCGAACATTTCTTCCATATAGGGACCCATCAACCCCCGGGCCACCGGATGTTTCATCGAGGACCCGAACCCGGCCACGCCGTCGGTGGAGATACGATAGAGGACAAGAAACAGCGAACCTTCTTTTACTGGAAGGGTACCCGCGATCGACTGCAGGCCGTTATATTCATGGCTCGCATAGAAGTGCCGGTCAGCCGTGACAAAAATCCCGCTATGATCAAACAACATGCGGTGACTCAAGATGAATGTCGGACGGCCAAACACTTCAACATTGACCCAATAAAACCAGTCTTCAATGGGCGTGGTATCGACCGCTGGATACTTCAGCAAGATTTGATAGAACTTTTCGCAGAATTTTTCTAAGACTTGGGACTGATTGGTGGCAAGGAGAATATCCTGGCCTAATTGAAAGGTCTCTCCGTCACCCCGATCATACGAAGGAATACCTGACAGACCGCTTTGGCGATAAGCGTGGTACCGAGCCAGCAATTTTCCTCGGACAAGCGCCTCAACCGCAGGTTGAGCCCCGTCCTGTGTTTTGAGAACCTGAAAGGCTGCAATTTCCTTCGCGTCCAAATTCAAGGTGTCACCTGGCTCAGCGTCAAGATAGCGCTTGGCTTCGTCAGCGCCATTAGGTTCGAGCTTCACCCCCGCAAAGTCACCCACCTTCCCAGTACCAGAAATCTCACCATAGGCAGTAACCGATCCCACGATCTTGTAGGTGACGGCCTCTCGAAAGAGCGAAGCCAAATTTGTTGGGGTACCCGGCACCAGCAAAGCGACGCCAACTGCCAGTTCCCGATCTGACCCTTCTGTGGTCGTCCATCGAACAATCTCACCCTTTCGGATTGCCGCTTGGTCACTGTCGGAAATAGCCAAGGCCTCGAGCACTTCCTCGGCCGAGGGAACCGCCAGAGCCGCACTGGAGAGATCTCCCAGGATGAAACAGGCACAGACCATCACCCCAACTAGGGAGGACCATCCCAATTTCACGATTCCTTTTCTTAACGGATGGAAGAATGAAGAAAGACTCAGACCAGGTGGTGGCAACATGGCAATTTCACCTCCACGCATGAATATGACCCATGTATGAGATCAGCAAAGATATCGAAATTATTGTAAATGGTGCAAGGCATCAGACACAAACCTCTTCTAGAGAAGAGGGATTTCTTTTCTTACGACGGCTGCCGGGCCGAAACCCCGCTCTACCAAACTCCAAGGTCAAGCCTCTCCATTGCTGGATTATCAACGTTTAGTCAAAAAATTCATTGTTTCTTGGATGGTATGAGAATACGATAATGCTGGAAAAATAAATTTGGAGAACCATTCCCTGTCGATTCTCATTTTTCTAACAAGGAGGTGGATCATGCCAACCTTTATTTCACTGTTCGTGTGGACGGAACAAGGTGTTCATGATGTGATCAACACAGGCAAGCGTGCGGCGGACTTTAGAAGTAGAATCCAAGCGGCGGGAGGGTCGGTTAAAAACATTTACTGGACGATGGGGCGGTATGACGGGGGTATTGTGTTCGACGCGCCAAATGATGCCACAGCCGCTGCCGTGATGATGGGGGGATGCTCAAAGGGAAATGTTCGCACAGAAACTCTACGCGCCTTTACTGAAAATGAAATTGAAGGAGTAGTAGACAAGATTACATAAATATGGAATATGCCTTTTAATGGGTGATCTCTAATACCGGAAAGATGTCACAAGAGGGGCCCTTGCAAAGTTTCAGAGCGTAAGCTTGACCAACACATGGCTTCTCTTTGGGAAGGTTCGCCCATATCTCTCCCTGATTTGGGAAAGATTTTTAATCTTCATTTCGTTCATTCAATGGGAAGGGGATTAAATCTTCCATGCGATTAGAAAGATAGGGGAAGGGCATAATTAGGTAACAATAGGCTTGCCCCCTAATCAGCTCCTATTGTAATTCGAATCAAATCGAAAAGATTTCAGCTTTAAGTTTTACAGAATAGAGTCTGGCTAGAATTCTGAAGGATATTACTCAAGGCAAGAAAAGATGCCCTCATGACATCCTGCTCCCAAAGATGATCATGCCTTGCAACGCCAGTCAACATCATGCCGCACTGTACCACAGAATCATCAATAGCAACAAGGGCTTTCGTCGTTTAGTGTTCGTTGGCGTAGTACCTTGTGGCATGGTCTAACCGTGACAAAATTCGTGATTTCCAATTTCTAACCGTGACAAAAACCGGAAGGAGTTTCTGGAGCGATTTTAAAATGGCTCACCCTAGGGGACGAGGTTCGCAACTTCTGCGTTACCTCTCAACTAGAAGATTCCAACTAAATCGAAGAAATTCTAGCCTCAGCCAGTTAAAACAAAAAATCTGAGGCTGTAACCCCTTTTCCAAAGAAACAATCCTGAGATATTCATAAGGAAACCCCCCTTTTCTCATAACAAAGGGAATTTGAGAACATCTGTTTTTGGTGGCAATAATGAATTTCTCTCCAATTGAGCGATGACGCAATAAAAGGTTACTAAGGGCGAACTACAAGTTGAATTGATTAGGAGAGTCTGAAGAAGAATATCGTTGATGACAAAAATGAAGGAAAAGTTTGGGAATCAGGTGGAGAGGGAAAATACTACTTTTTCATTAACGATTTCTCCCTTGTTATGGAGTGTTCCAGACATTGGATTGGGGTCACCAGCAAAAACAAAGGAGAGCATATACGGCGGATCCGGGAATAAATGCCCATCTACGTGATATAAAAAAGATCGGGTCTGATCTTCATTCCAAACAAAACCCAATGACATGGTCCTTCGTGGTCTTAGGTGTGGAATGACCACTTTTGCAGTAATTCTTGTCCAATCAATAGGTTCGGGGCTTTCGAGTAACAAAATATTCCCCAAGTCGCCCTTAATAGGAATGGCAAAAATTTCAAAATGGTCCGGGAGGGGACGCTCTTCCATATGGACTTTCTGAAACGAACGTTGAGCAATGTTATCTAAGAATGCGAATGTTTTTTTCGTAGTCAAGAGGCCCTTTTCGGCTAAAGCTTGCAATTCGTTTAACATGCGATATTTATTGAGCGCGCCATGTATTGTCCTGAACTCGTCACGTTTGGCATCGACAGCGTCAATCCCATTTTTATGAGCCGATAGGTCAGCTTCCCTTCCTAATGGAATTTCGGGAAGAACAATAGGTGAGATCGTTTCTGTAGAATAAGAGCTCAGGATATGTTCGGAAAAGGTGGCGTAGCGTGAGGTCGTGAATTGAAAGGTATGAAGAACCACTTCTTCGGATGAAGCTTGAGTCACCATCTCGGCTGTATATAGGCTATTCGGCTTACACGGTTTCGAAAAAGAAAAATTGAGATAGGGGGCAGGGACCTCTGGTTGTTCGGTCGCAGCACATCCACCCTCCTCCTTGGCATGTAAATAGGTTAAAAGCCCATAGGGCATGAGTACAGGCATCCCCGCAATAAAGCTTTCAATCCATGCGCCTTCTGGCTCTTCTACTGTTTTCCCATTCCGATCCTTCAGGCGAAGCCTAATCTTATTCTGGTAGAGACGTTCAACATACTTCTCGTTGAATTCAACCCCTATGTCATAGCCATAATAAAAAGATTTTGCCCCATCACGAGGGAAGGTCCGTGTAATATATGTCGCAAGTTGATTAACCGGTTTTCCGGCATAGGTCTCAGTTTCAGAGGGTTCCTCCTCGTTACGGTTTCGGACAGGAGGTGGAATCCCAGGCCCTTCATCCGTGCGAAAATACACATACTTGTCCTCTTGCTTACCAGGGTGCTCTTTCACCTGAACACCAGTTTGCACCTTCAGCCGATAGTAAGAATTCGGCTTCAATTTCAGAGCACCATTGACCTTCTGTTTTTCAACATTGGGATGAGGATCGCCGGTCGCGGCAGAGATTTCAGCACTTGCCCGACGAGTCGTATAAATAATTTCTTGAATCGCAATAAAAAGTTCCTGGTTAGCCTGCGAACGCTGGAGCCTTATGGCATCAAAATATTTTCCATGAGGCTCCGGATTCCCAAATACAAAAATCCCATCAGGTCGATTTTCAGCTACGGATGTATCAACGCGAAATCCCCCAGAATACACAGAACCGGTAATATCATCGATATGATGGCCATGTCTAACAATTCGGACACTGACCAAGTAAACAGGTTCAGGAAACTGAATCGTGATGCTTGTACAGTCCAAATTTTCCGCAGCTACTTGCGGTGGAAATGTTTGGGTGAGTTCATCACAAACAAACTGCAACCCCGCATAGGCAAACGCATTATCATACGTCGTCCCATGGGGAACCCCTTTCCAGTTCACCGTCACGCGGTCAAGCGTCGTCTTCGGGTCACAGGCGGGATGACGTTCTTCATACCCCTCTCGACCATACACATGTTGAATATCCTCAGAGTGATATTGCCAAAGCTGAATCTTGGGTTCCTGAGGTGCAACACCGTTTTCTTCCACATTCACCACACTGTCCTTCGTAATCGTAAACGAGTCAGGAGCCCCCGTGTTGATACCAGTAAACATTTCATCATCCCAATCTGCACCATTCCATCTTGCCAGGGATAATTCATTCAACTGGTACACAAACTCTTGCCCACCAACGTGGTCGCTCAATTCCGAAAAAATGGGTTTTTCGCCTGCTTCAGACCCATGTTTTTGCAAATTGTGCAATGGCCGTGCAAAGGCGAGGACAGGGCGCGCATCGACGGGAACCATGACAAAGTTGTCGAAATCCCGAGCATCACTCTCTTCCACAAGCTCCGCCGCCCAGGTCGTGCCAAGACCTTTGTGATGAATAAAGGAAGCTTCCTTCAAAAGCGGCCACACATGTTTCGTCTCTTCCCCACCACGCCAGTCAAATTCAACTTCAAATTCAATATCAGGAAGAGGCCAGGGCAACGGAATGCCGACTTCCACCTCACCATGCACCAGAAAGGGATTAGGCGTTTTGCCTGCGAGCAGCATGCGAATAAACAACCCAAGGCCCACACCAAAAATTTTTAGCGCAATTTCACCTTCCAGTTCCAGTGAACCTTCTAATTGAAGCGGCTTCCAGAAAATCGCCGCATCAAACGAAATGCGAATCACAATCGTTAGACTGACAGGCCCAAGACGTTCCCGAATATCAATGCCGACACTGGCTCCGAGCATTAGCGATTGGCTACTAATCATGAAATAGGCATTCGCATGAAACAGCGACAGCACTTCGGCTCGAATCCGTTTCGCTTCGGGTTCTTTTTTCCCTATGTGGATATACCAATTGCTCGAATCATTAAAATCAAAAAAGGCCTCCAGCCCAGCCCCAATGGTAATCACATCTTCCAGGCTATACTTCACATCGATATTCAAAGAAAACGTCCCAGCCCGCCCATCCAACACCGCCAAAAGATAAAAGGCTCCATCCACATTTTTATCAGCACTGCGCGCCTTCAATAAGTTCGCCTTGCCTTCTAAAACAATCACAGGGCCAGGGAGCAAGATCGCCAGCAGGACAGACATATTGAGTGTCGTACCATCATCGTACGTGGTCCCAAACTTTGCCTTCACGGCAAAGGCATTGTTATCATAAGCTCCCATCCATTTATTGCTTGATGTGATATCTCGAGGAGAAGGATCAGCCACATACCACTCGTACCACGACTCATCTGGCTTCTTCGTAGGTGCCGCATGGATACCGGCCAACCCACCGATACCGTACAAGCTGGTCCCCGTCGCACCTAACATAAGTCCTGTGGGCAATTCCGCGTCGAGCACAATATAAAACATCGTAAACTCATGCCCTTCGGCATCTTTGAGCTTCCCAATCATCAGCTCAGCTTCAATCTCGAGGCGAACAGCCATTAAATTGAGTTTGATACTGCCTTGAAAAAAACTGCCCGTCAGACCACCTGGACCCGGTTCGTCAGCCGTTAATGGATAGTAGGCAACGGAACCTTCAAACGAGAGGGTGTTGGGAATTTCAAAATTGACGGCAATGCCCTTCAGGCTGACCTCAACATCATCCTCCGTGCCCCCTTCTTTCGGCCAACTAAATTTCAGGCCTTCCACCGATGCGCCCAGCTCCAATCCTTCCACCAAATTCATTTCGCCGGATAATCCGATCCACTGGCGCTGCGCATCCCCTTCGCCTTCCGTACCAAAACCAAATTCACTGATGCCAAGCTTGAAGCCATGGAAATCCAACGTAAAGGTTTCTGGAATATTCACCCAACCTCCGTCGAATTCTAGATTGCCTTCCGAGTCAATCGAGATTTTCTCAATTTCAAATGATGGCCAATCCAGTCCGCCTAGTAAAATTTCAATTTCCCCACCTCCAGAAATATAGAGAATGTCATCTTTTGATTCAAAACCTAGGTATTTAGCAGTGAGTTTTAACACCTGTGCAATTTCCACCTCAAACATACTTTCGCCATCTTCATCACTTCCATGAGTAGCATCTGCCATTATTTGTATTGTGAAATCGCCTTGAGCATCAATGCTTAGGGAAATTCTTATCCATTTATCGAAGTATGGAATAAACAAGGCACCCTGAATGGAAGAGTCTGTAAATGCATTCTGTTTCAATTCAAGCGTAAGGCTTTTCAGAGTTACCTGAAAATCAAATAGATCTAGGGATAAGGCATCTTCCCAATCTACTCCAATTCTTCCGGAAAAGCCCCCGTTGCCAATGGCAGAATTCTCTAGATAAAGTTCAGGGGTCTGACTTTCGTCAAAGATAAATCCCTCGGGAAGTTTTAGCGCGGCGCGACCAATGTAAATACCTGTAAAATCTTCTCCGAAACCAGCCTCAATTAATTCTGGAATATCTTTTGTCCGATTAAAAAACATTCGGATATCTGTTGCTGAAATGATCAGACCTGTGTCTCCAATCAGGGATGGTTGGAGATTGACCTTGTCAAAGCCAACAACCTCAATATCCAGCATATCGTTTATTAAAAAACCACCATTTATGCTAATTTGAGTTTGGCCTTCTACCGGTGTTCCATCTGCATACGGAGCTGGGCGAAGAAACGATTTGGGAAGACGTAACCCCATTTGGATTTGGTCTATTATTAATTCAAAAACATCTTCACCCATAAAAAAATCCAAATGGAAGCTTGTTGTGCCAGATCCAGTTCCACCACCAAAAACTAAGGCAAGCCCGTTAATTCCTGGTATATTGATTTTAACTTCTTCGGAAATGATGACTAGCAATTCAAATCCAACGCCATTTTCAACTGAAAATATATTTAAATTTGAAAAGTATATTCTTCTTAATGCTTCACCTATCTCTGCTTCTTCACCTTCCCAGAGTTCAGCAGGCACAGCTTCCTCAGGGAGCAATTCAACGATAGGTACTAGAAATTGATCAATATTCATTTCTTGTCCATATTATATTCAAGGTCTGACGGGCCTACTTCCATCAGGGTCAGAATAAATAGTCCATCCAAGACTAAAATCATCCCCATGGCCTTCCGCATAATTATAAGATTGTAGTCTGCTATTGGGCTGAGTAGAATTCCTTTTTAGTATTTCTACACCCTGGTCAACATTTGCAAGTTTTGCTACCAGGAAATCCCTTGATCTGTTATGCCAATTCAAGTGCTCTGCCCATAGCTTGATACGCAAGTCGAGAGCATATTTTCTTGCTCCATAATAGACTTGGCCATCAATTATGGAAACGTTGATCTCCGAATCATGTGTCATTGAGCGCGTTCCCATGTTTGCAGATCCGACAGTAGCAAATACATCATCAACGATTACTAGTTTTGTGTGAACCTTATATGCAGAACCATGATTTGCTAGAGTATAAGTATGAACTTTTTCAGTATTGGCACGTTTCAACCTTTTAAGAAACAAGTATCTCGCACGTTGCGTAGAATCGGAACCTGCGTCTAAATTCCCATCTATTATCATGACCAGATGTTGAATTCTGTGAACAGCTGATTCCAGTTCCCGACTTAGTTCTTCCATGTATAAATACTGATCTTCAATGTAAATATATTTCTTCGCTCGTCTGATGGCCTTTTTGAGGGTGGCCCAAATGGTTCTGTCTCCATTAGGTGCATATACCTGTGTTCCTGCTCCAAAGGTTCTGGATGTTTGAACAAAAACCGTATTGCCTTCGGGAGATGTGGGAACCGCACGCAAGTGGGTTGGCACTGCACCAGGATGGTTCTTATACCGGTCAAGAAATGCCTTAAAGAGATCAGAAACCGCAGGGCCTTGGACCCTTACCTGTACATCATGATATCTAGAAGCGCCTGTATCATGGTTAGGTCCATCTAATCTGTTCGGATTGATGTCCATACCACCTAAATAACAGACAGTTCCTTCAGAGTTAGTAACTAAGACATACTTCCAATGATGTGATCCTACATGTGCTCCGAGATATGCCTGTAAAATAATTGCTCTACTCATTGACATCAAATTTGGTGCTGACACAATTGCGTCAATTGCTGCACCAGGCATATTAAAAAAGTGATGAGTGTTAAGATCTAAAATAGCATGGCCATTGTTGAGACCATTGATAAAATCGACTACAACATTATTTTTCGGGTAACTGAATGAATTACGTATTTGAGCAGGTAAGAGGTGCTCCCTAAATCCGCAAAAATCCCAGATCAAGGCCCGAATCTTCGCCCCATAATTATCTGCGCTCTCCAATAATTTGGTGAGGGTTGAATCCGGACGACCTGGGAGAAGCTCAAACGTATGGTCTATCCACCAGCCACCAATCAATACATGGTGACTATCACTGGATATGGCTTTTAGGTCTTGGACAAGGCGCGGAAAGTAGGAAAAACCATCCACCAGTGTTTCTACTTTATTTGATTCTGTGTAAAGTGGAAGATTAAACGCGGGTTCGGAAAATCCCGGATGGGTATCATGAAACCAATCTGACAGGTTAATAGTGCCAATTATATTGTGGGCCGGTGCACTAATCCCATCAATTCTAAGACGGTCTACTGCAGGTGTAAGCTTCCCCAAAACATGGACAGCCCAAAAGTAGAGCTTTCTGGCACAATTGACCCAGGAGGTTCTCATGAAAACGTCTCGATTCAGCGAAACACAAATTATTGCGATCTTGAAACAAGGGGACAGTGGTATCAAAGT
>JAJDBR010000222.1 GCA_029261275.1 Nitrospirales bacterium | reverse complement strand
AGCGCCTGATTTTCATACCCACTCACCTCAAGACCCGCGCCAACGAGAGCGGCAACCACCATGGGAATAAATGAATGGAATTTTGGCACCACGCCATCCTAGCATACCTCCCTATACGTACTCCAAGGGGATAATCGCCTTAATTTTTAGTGTGAACGTGTTGAATGTGCAGGAAGTCATTAAATATCAACCCATGACGCATGTGCCGTTAGCGTCGAATGTTGTCAGTGGGTTGATCAATCTTCGTGGGCAAATTGTCACCGCGATTGATCTGAGACGTCGCTTGGAGTTGGACGACCGAGAAGAGGATGTGCCACCCATGAATGTGGTGGTGCGGACGGACGATGGGCCCGTGAGTTTACTAGTGGATGATATCGGGGATGTGTTGGATGTTTCAGATGACACGTTCGAACCGCCTCCTCCCACGATCAAAGGGGTAGCAAAAGAGCTGATCACGGGAGTGCATAAACTAGATGAGCGATTATTGTTGATCTTAGATTTAGAAAAAGTGGTGTTGGTGCCTCAATTGAAGGGGTAAAAGAGACGTAGGAACCTACGAAAGAAAAGGAAAAAACAAGAATGGCAGAAACGGAAACCACGATATCGGTCTATGAACAAATAGGTGGTGAGGCCGCCATTCTCATCACCGTCGAAACCTTTTATCAGCGTGTACTTGGCGACCCGCTTCTACAACCAATTTTTGAAGGCTTTGATATGGCGATGTTGAAACGCCAGCAAGTAGATTTTTTCAGCCAAGCATTAGGTGGGCCGAATATTTATCGAGGTCCAGATATGAAAACAGCCTATGCGGAAATGGCCATCGAACAACGCCATTTTGATTGCATGGCTCACCATTTAGTGGCCACATTGCAGTTCTTGGGCGTGGCTCCAGAACATATTGACACAGTAGTCCAGACGGTTGGCCCATTGGTTGCCGAAATCGTGAATACTGACATTGCCGTACAAACAGAAATAACTTCAACAACACCCTCTACGAAGAAAAAACGGAAGGAGCAGCGAATGGGACAGAATGGATCACACAAAAATGGAGGAACGGCTACCATGGAAGCGCCATCAGATATGATGGATTTAGAAGGCAAAATTGCGGCGATTGATCGTGCGCAAGCTGTGATTGAATTTAATCTCGATGGCACGATTATTACGGCCAATGACAATTTCTTGCAAACATTAGGATATACCCTCCCAGAAATCCAGGGCCAACATCATCGGATGTTTGCTGAGCCGGGATATGCCTCCAGTCCAGATTATGCCAATTTCTGGGTGAAGCTAAATCGAGGCGAATTTGAGGCCGGCGTGTATAAGCGTATTGGGAAAGGTGGGAAAGAGGTCTGGATTCAAGCCTCGTATAACCCAATTTTTGATGATCAAGGCCAGCCCTATAAAGTCGTCAAGTTTGCTATGGATATCACGGCGCAACAGAATCAATCTGCGGATTATGAGAGCAAGATTGGCGCCATCAGCAAAGCGCAGGCGGTCATTGAATTCAATTTAGATGGCACGATCATCACAGCAAACGATAACTTTTTGCAGACCTTGGGATATACCCTTCCAGAAATTCAAGGTAAACATCACCGGATGTTTGCAGAACCAACCTATGCGGCTAGTCCGGAGTATGCGGCTTTTTGGGAAAAGTTGAACCGTGGGGAGTTTGACGCTGGGAGGTATAAGCGTATCGGAAAAGGGGGCAAAGAGATCTGGATTCAAGCCTCCTATAATCCCATCATGGATGCCAGTGGGAAGCCTTCTAAGGTGGTCAAGTTTGCCACGGATATCACGGAATCTAAAAACCGGTCGGCAGAACTTGAAAGCAAAATGAACGCGCTTAATGCAGCCCAAGCTGTCATAGAATTTGAGTTGAATGGGTCGATTATCAGTGCGAATGAAAACTTTCTTGTCACGCTTGGGTATTCCCTGCCGGAGATTCAGGGCAAGCATCATCGGATGTTTGCGGAGTCAGCTTATGCGGCGAGTCCCGAGTATGCGGATTTTTGGGGTAAGCTGAAAAAAGGTGAAAGCGATGCGGGGGTGTATAAGCGGATAGGCAAGGGAGGCAAAGAAGTGTGGATTCAGGCCTCCTATAATCCGGTCTTCAATGCCGATGGCGTGGCCTACAAAGTAGTGAAGTATGCTACAGATATTACTGAGTTCAAAAAACTCAATGAAGAATATGAAGCGCGGAATGCAGCTGTAGGGAACGGAAATGCCGTCATTGATTTTTCCCCAGAGGGCATTATTCTGGATGCCAATGAGAATTTCTTGAAAACCTTGGGGTATACATTGGACGAAATCAAAGGCAAGCATCATCGATGTTCGCGGAATCAGCCTATGCGGCGAGTCCCGAGTATGCGGCTTTTTGGGCAAAACTCAACCGGGGTGAGTTTGATTCTGGCCAATATAAGCGGATAGGCAAGGGAGGCAAAGAAGTGTGGATTCAGGCTTCCTATAACCCTATTGTCGATGATCAGGGTCGAACGTACAAAGTTGTGAAATCTGCTACGGACATTACTGAAGCCAAGAGATTGGAAGAAGAAGCAGAGGTGAATAGACAACGGGAACGAGAAAATCAGGAACGATTAAAGAAAGGTGTCGAGGAGATTGCCCAAATTGGCAGCAATCTGGCTGGTGCCTCAGAAGAATTGACGTCAGTCAGTTCACAAATGGGTGCCACTGCTGAAGAGACCTCCAGCCAGGCCAATGTTGTGGCCGCGGCCTCGGAGGAAGTCAGCACCAATGTGCAGTCGGTTTCCACTGGGTCGGAAGAAATGACTGCAGCCATTCAGGAAATTGCCCAAAATACGACGGAAGCCGCCAAAGTCGCGGCCCAAGCCGTCAGTGTGGCGGAAGCCACGAATGACACGGTCGGGAAATTGGGACAAAGCAGTGCCGAGATCGGCAGTATTATTAAAGTAATTAATTCCATTGCTCAGCAGACGAATTTGTTGGCCTTGAATGCCACGATCGAAGCGGCTCGGGCTGGAGAAGCGGGGAAAGGATTTGCGGTGGTCGCCAATGAGGTCAAGGAATTGGCCAAAGAAACCACCAAGGCTACGGAGAGTATCAGTCGCATGATCGAAACAATTCAAGGCGATACCAAAGGGTCGGTGGATGCCATTGCACAAATCACGACTATAATTAAACAAGTCAATGATTATATGAATACGATTGCCAGTGCTGTGGAAGAACAAACTGTCACGACCAATGAAATGGCCAGAAACGTGTTGGAAGCCTCCAAAGGCAGCATGGAAATCTCGAGTAATATCGTCAATGTGGCCGAAGCGGCCAAGAGTACCACGGAAGGGGCTTCACAAACGCAACAGGCTGCGGCTGAATTGGCCAGAATGGCTGCTGACTTGCAGACCGTTGTGACGACGTTAACCTAACAAGCAATTCGTGAGAAGTGCGTTGTAAAAAGTAAGAAAAAGGGAAAGATGAAAAGTATAGAGATAGTAGGGGGCATGGGAAACGTTGAATGTAAGTGCTTCTCCACTTTTGCTCCTGACTTTTCACTCCAAACTTTTTTCTGTCCATAAGGAGGATGTATGCGTGCATTAGTGATTGATGATTCAAAAGCGATGCGGATTATTTTGAAGCAGATCTTACAATCGGTTGGTGGGACAGTGGAAGAAGCGGGTAATGGTCAAGAAGGCATCGATAAATTGAGGTCTATGGGAACCGCCGATCTTGTGCTTGTGGATTGGAATATGCCCGTGATGAATGGATTAGATTTTGTTCGGGCTATCCGTGCCAATCCAGCTTATCGCCAATTGCCTGTGATGATGGTGACGACGGAAACGGAATCCTCGCAAATGGGCAAGGCTTTGGCCGCCGGGGCTAACGAATATGTTATGAAACCGTTTACCAAAGATGTGATTCAAGAAAAACTGAAAATCCTTGGAATCAAATAGTTCCGTAAAGCGAAAGACGTAAGGCAACCCCTTGTTACCCTGCTCACGCTTACGCTTCACCCTCACGGTGTTTATTTGAGGAGTTAAAGATGCCAAAAATACGTGTACTTATCGTTGACGACTCAGTCGTCATCCGACGATTACTGACGGACGAATTAAATAAAGATTCAGATATCGAAGTGGTTGGCACGGCCGCCACTGGGAAAATTGCCCTTGCCAAGGTTCAACAAACTCCGCCTGATGTCGTGACGATGGACATTGAAATGCCAGAGATGGACGGGTTGACGGCGGTGAGTGAGATTCGAAAAACTCACCCGAAACTGCCCATAATCATGTTTAGCACCTTGAGCCAACGGGCGGCCAAAGAAACGCTTGAAGCCTTATCCCGCGGTGCCAACGACTATGTGACCAAGCCGGCAAATGTGGGCAGTGCGACGTTGGCTATGCAACGGGTTCGAGAAGAGCTTCTCCCAAAAATCAAAACTCTGGCCAATCATCCTTCTGTGTCTCAATCGAAACCTGCTCATCCGAAACCCGCCGTTTCATCAGCACCAGTGGTACCGTTGATGAAGAAAGATCACCGTGTAGATATTGTGGCGATTGGAATCTCTACCGGAGGGCCGAATGCGTTAGCCGAAGTGATGCCCCATATCCCCAAAGATTGTCCGGTGCCAATTTTGATTGTTCAACATATGCCTCCAGTCTTTACCAAATGTTTAGCTGAACGATTATCCATGAAAGCCAATATCCCTATTCATGAAGGCCGACCGGGGGATGTTCTGACTGCTGGGCAAGCATGGATTGCACCTGGGGACTATCATATGGTGGTGAAACGGGAGGGGACACAGATTGTGTTGGCCATGAACCAGGACCCGCCGGAAAATTCTTGCCGGCCGGCTGTGGATGTGATGTTTCGGTCGGTGGCCAAGGTGTATCGTGCCCATGTCTTGGCTGCCGTCTTAACAGGGATGGGGCAGGATGGGATGCGAGGAGCTGAAGTCATCCGTGAAGCGGGGGGACAGGTGTTGGCGCAAGATGAAGCGTCCAGTGTGGTCTGGGGGATGCCGGGGGCCGTGGTGCATGCTGGTTTTTCCCATGCGGTTGTCCCGCTCTCTCAGATGGCGACAGAAATTATGAGAAAAGTGCGAGTCGGACAGGCCCAACCTGTGACCGTTTAGCCGAAAGGAAGAGAGTGACCGATATAGCATTAAATCCAAAAGACCTGGATTATATACGTGATATGGTGCGGACTCGGGCAGCTATCGTTTTGGAACCGGAAAAGGGGTATTTGGTGCAATCCCGTTTAGATCCTGTTGCCAAGAGTGAGGGGTTGGCGTCTATTGGTGAATTGGTGACCAAGTTAAAGAAAGGTCCCCATGGGGAGTTGCATAAACAAGTGGTCGAGGCCATGACCACGAATGAGACGAGTTTTTTTCGAGACCTGACCCCGTTTCAGGCTCTGCGTGAGCAAGTCCTCCCGGAAATCATAGCCCGCAAAGCTACGTCAAAACGTTTGAATATGTGGTGTGGAGCCAGTTCCAGTGGGCAAGAGCCGTATTCGGTTATGTTCACGATTTGGGAGCATTTCCCAGAACTCAAGAATTGGAATTTTCAATTTTTTGCCACGGATCTTTCAGAAAAGATGCTAGAAAAATGTCGCAATGGCAAATATAGTCAACTGGAGGTGAATCGAGGCTTACCCATCACTTCTCTTACGAAGTTTTTTGCAAAAAAAGGCATGGGTTGGCAGGTACAAGATGACATTCGTGGGCGAATTGATTTTAAGCCCATGAACTTAATTGGTCCCTGGTTGCCCTTTCCCACGATGGATATTGTGTTTTTGCGCAATGTCATGATCTATTTTGATATGGATACCAAGAAGCAGATCTTAGAAAACATTCGCAAGATTTTGGATCCGAACGGGTATTTGTTTTTAGGAGGCTCAGAAACGACATTAAATCTTGATAATGAATTCGAACGTGTCGCTGTGAGTGGCACTTCATGTTACCGAGTGAAGAAGGGATAGGAGGAACTGACATGCAATTTTTGGAAGAGGAAATTTTAGAAATTACTGAAACAACTTGGCAGTCGATGTTGGGTTTGGATCTCACCCCGCGTGCGTTACCCGCAACGATGGGACCGGCTGAAGGACATTTGACCGGGAAAGTTAAAATTTCGGGAGCGTGGACGGGAGCCGTGTTGTTGCATGGATCTCATGAGTTGGCTGCAGCCGCCGCGGCTGTAATTTTTTCGACGGAGCCTGGTCCGGGAACCAAACAGGATTCTTTGGATGCGATGTATGAATTGACCAATATTATTGGGGGCAATATCAAGTCGTTACTTCCTGAGCCTTGTCAGCTTTCATTGCCCTGTGTGGAATCGACAACAGAAGCCCATTTGAAAATTCTAGGAATGGAGAAAGTGAGTGAACTGGTTTTTGATTGTCAGGAACAACCGCTTTTTGTCTCTGTCTGGCAGGGACAATGAGGGTGTCCAAAGCAAGGAGTAAACAGGGAGAGGTAAGGACGGGAAAAAGTCAAAACCTTTCTTCTGGCTTCTCCCTTTGCAACTGTTCAGGGCTTACTATTCTTGAAGGAAGGTGCTGAATGACTATTGAGGAAAATCATCGAGAGTTTACGCGGGTGAAAGTAGCGATCCATGTTGAATTGCGTATGGGTGGAAATGTGGTAATTCAAGGAGGGTTAGAGAACGTCAGTTTTAATGGATTGTTGCTGCGTTGTGACACGATGCTGCCTGAGCACACGCCGTGCGTAGTGTTTTTGCATCTTGATGGAGGACAGGGTGGTCCAACCATTGAGGCGCAAGGGTTGGTGATACGGACGGAATCTCATAAATTAGCCATCCAATTCACGGAATTGGTCGGTTCTGAAAGTACCCATCATCTTCGGAATCTCGTGTTATATAACAGCGGGACCCAAGCGAATCGGGTAGAGGAAGAATTTGAGTCCCATGTGGGTCTTCATGCGAAATCTTGAGAGAAGGGGTAGAACGTTAGGCGCAATTAAGGATAAGGAAAAGAGTAAGAGTAGGATCTTAGGGGATTGTAGGCCCAGTTTTTTTTAGTTCATTTTTGGGGGCGAACGGATTTTGGGGCCGACTGCCCTTAACTCTTTATTAGGAAGAACCGATACGGAAAAAGAGACATGACGATGAACGTTGAAGTTTGGCCTAAGAAAAGGGGGATCGTGCATGAATATTATTCAAAATACAGTGGATGGGAAGAATATTATTCACTTGGATGGACGGTTTGATTTTGGTGCCAGAAAAACCTTTAAAGAAGCGGTAGATCGGGTTGCTGAAGAGGGGAGTCCGTTTGTTTTAGATTTGGAGAAAGTCACATTTGTTGATAGTTCGGCCTTAGGTCTTCTCGTCATTTGTCATCAAAATCTCAAAAATAAAAAGATTCCATTCTATTTGGTGAATCCTCAAACCTATGTGAAGCAGGTTTTGGATTTGGCCAATATTGGGAAAATGATTCCCACCTATCAGACCCTGGCAGAAGTTCCAAAGGGAAACCACATTCCTGCTGGTGCACCCGCCTAGTTTCCATTTTTTAGTGGACGTCCATAGGTCCAGTGGATGGGAGCACAGTATTCAAATTCCGCCAAAAATTCCTGTTTTCACGTTTTCTCAGAAAACGAGCGCACTCACATGCTTTTTTACCGTAATTCTGAATCTGTGAGGTGCCATGTCTAGTCAATCTGGGGCCACTTCTGCTTCTTCCCGCAGCAGTCTTCAAAGAATTCCTACCAGCCAACTACGAACGGGAATGTTTCTGGTTCGTGTTCTTGACTCGTGGTGGAAGTCTCCTTTCTTTGTCCATCGGCGCTTGTTGAATACGTCAACTGAGGTTGAACAACTCATGAGTTCAGGTATTCAGGAAGTGGAAATTGATACGTCCTTGGGGGTGGAGGTTTCTTCAGGATGTGATACAGGGCTTGCTGGAAGTCCAATGGAGGAGGCTGAATATCCTATCGATTCCAGTAATCAGAAAGATGTGGAGGGAGACTTGCCCACTTCTCTTTCACTGGGTCTAGAATCTTCTCCCAATCCCGAATCCGATCCACGAGCAGAGGAAAGGACGAATCGAGAAGAAATCACCCAGTTGCGTGAGGCAGTGGCCGCGGCGGTGGAGGGAGCTTTTGAAGGGGTGAAGACCGGACACCCTATCTCTCAGCCAGCCGTTCATGGTGCCGCGCAAGCGTTGCTTCAACAAGTCTTAGCGCATCCCGGTTTGGTTGCCGAAACGTTATTGATCGACTCATTGAACCAATTTAATAAAACGCTGTATGCCCACGTCGTGGATACCGCTGTGTATTCAATTCTCATTGGACTGCAATTAGAATGGGATGAAGGTGAGTTAGAAAGAGTTGGGGTTGCGGGATTGTTGCATGATGTCGGATACATGCGCTTACCGCAAAATGTCGTAAAAGCGCATTGGGAGGGACGAAATGATGCGGTCTTGCTGCAGAAGCATGTTGTGATGGGCGAGACGTTGGTCAAACGGCAGACACAATTTTCTGAAGATATTGTGCAGGCGGTGCGAGAACACCATGTCTATCAAGATGGTTCTGGGTATCCTGAAGGACACGGCGGGGCTCAGATTTCGAAGTCGGGACAGCTTTTAGGCATCGTAGATTACTTTGATGAATTGATCACGGTTGGCGGTTCTTCGGGAGCGTTGCCTGCTGCCCTTGCCATTCGGCGATTGTACCAAGAAGCACAGAAAGGGAAATTTTCTACCCCCTATATTGAGGCGATGATTCGAATTTTTGGGGTGTTCCCTCTCGGAACGGTCGTGCAACTTTCTACCGGTGAGCAAGCCGTGGTCATGAAGCAACATCCAGAAATTGGCTTGAAGCCTCTTGTGGAAATCTTTTGTGGCTCTGATGGGAAGCTTCTTGCGGTGCCGCAGGAATGCGATTTATCCGAAGATGCCAGCCTTGGACATGATGTCAGTATTATCAAGGTGTTAGACCCCAAAGAGCATACACTCAATTTTCAGGCGTATTTTCATTCTTGATGTGGAGTAACCCCGCTCTTCTCCAATATTTGTGGGATGGCCTGATGGTTGGCGTGTGCCTGCTTGATCATGATGGGAAAGTCATCCAGATAAATGTGCCAGGCTCTCGCTTATTGGGTTGGGGTCCTGTCTGGCCGAGCAAGGTTTCCATTGAAGAGATTTTTGACGGCTCGGCTCTTGGAGAGAATAAATGGGCAAAGGACCAGTTACTGCTAGATAGACTTAAGGAAGAAAAAATTGTCTGGTTTCCTCGTGCTCGTTTGCATTGCCGTCAAGGGTCTGGCTGTTGGGTAGAGCTGAAGGGTGTGGCTGTTGAGAATGGTGGAGCGACTCAATTTCTCCTCATGTTTCGTGATCTCAGCTCGGAGACACAATTAGCAGAAGACTATTGTCGTTTAGCAGCGATTCCAGAAGAAAGTCCATTTCCCATTATTGAGGTTGATGCGGCAGGACATCTGTTGTATGCCAACCCTTCCATGGTGCATTTAATGGAAGAGGCCCAGATTGGGCAGGATGGGTTTACGACCGCCTTGCCGGAGCAATTCCCAGAGTTGGCAGCCCGTTGTTTTGCTGAAGGGCATCTTGAGTCTAATCTTGAGGTGCAAGTGGGAGAGAAACACTATGCCTGGTCTTTTTCGTCTCATCCTGAACTAGGACGACTTCGTGGATATGGCGTGGATGTTACCGATTCGAAACGGGCTTCAGCTGAGTTGTCGGCCTTCGCGGAGACCCTGGAAATCAAAAATCATGAATTAGATCAGGCGTTGATGAAGGCGGAAGCGGCTACAAGTGCCAAGGCGGCTTTCCTCGCCACAATGAGTCATGAAATTCGCACGCCCCTAAACGGTGTGATTGGGATGGCGGAGTTGCTGTTGAATTCCACCTTGGATGTGGAACAACAAGAATGTACCAAAATCATTCGAAACTCCGGTGAGGGTTTGTTGTCCATCATCAATGATATTTTGGATTTTTCAAAAATTGAGTCTGGCCATATGGCATTGGAAACTATTGGGTTTAATCCTCGGGTATTAGTTGAAGAGGTCGTTGATTTATTTGCGGAACGAGCCTATCAAAAAAAATTGGATTTGGCTGCCTATGTCGCATCAGATATTCCTCACCATCTTGAGGGTGATCCGCATCGCTTGCGACAAATTTTGTGTAATTATATTTCGAATGCGCTTAAATTTACGAGTCATGGTTCTGTGTTGCTCGAGGTGGGTTGGTTTCCGGTTCCTGTTGTTATGATTCCTGCTGATAGTACAGAGGAGGGAGTGGAGCTCAAGTCGCTTCCAGTGGGAACTGTCCGGTTTGCTGTAACAGATACGGGGATTGGGATATCTCAGCATGTGCAAGGGAAAATTTTCCAAGTCTTCACACAAGCCGATAGTTCTATGAGTCGGAAATTTGGGGGGTCAGGTTTAGGCTTGGCGATTTGTAAACAATTGGCTGAACTCATGAATGGAACAGTTGGGGTCGAAAGCCAAATGGGCTCTGGGGCAACATTTTGGTGTGATCTTCCCTTTCCTCTCTCCGTAATGCAGCCAGATGTCGCGATGGAGCCTAGACTGAACATTCATAAAGATATCCTGGTGTGCTCTTTGCCGGATGTTTCGACAGAGGTATTGTCTCGCCACTTAAAAGACCGTGGCGCACGGGTGGTTCGGGTTGAACAGGTACAGGATGCCGTAGAATTTTTGAAAAAGAAACAAGGCACTCCTTCGGAGGTGTTAGGAGTCATTATTGACAGAGAGGTTAAAGATGATGCCTGGAAAGCATGGTTGGAGACTGTACGAACCTCTCCCTTCTTGAATTTGAAAGTATGGGGGCTGACACCATTCTGGTTGGGGCAAGGAAGTAGCAAATCTTCTTTCATGTTTAATGGCATGATTACCAAGCCCATTCATCGTGATCAATTATATCATTGTGTGTTCAACGAACTGGATGTGTGTGCAGTAGCTAATCTGGATGAGGTACGGGAACCTCATGATGAAATGCCCTGTGAGACTAGGGACGACCATGGCGATATGTGGCTGGATAAAGCACGCAGCACTGAGTTAGAGAGGGTTTTCCCTTCAATTTTAATTGTTGATGATAACCCTGTAAATCAAAAAGTTGCTGCTGGGCTTTTTGATAAATTGGGATGTCAGGTCTATGTCGCGGCATCTGGAGATCAGGCGTTATCTCTTGTGCAAGAATATGATGTTGATATGGTGATGATGGATTGGGAGTTGCCTGGAATGGATGGATTCGAAACCGCCCGGGCCATTCGAGAATTAGAAAAATCCCATCGTCTCAAAGGACGTCGTCATCTACTTAAGCAGCGATATGGTTCAGGTTCCTCTCCTTGCCTGCATCTTCCAATTGTGGGAATGACCGCTCACGGGTATTCCGAGCGGAGTACATCTCGTTGGGAAGGTGTGATGGATGATTGCTTGGCCAAGCCTGTTCATTTGCAGGATTTAGCCAATGTACTTAAACGATGGGTGGCCTCCAGGGTTCAAGTTGAGGAGTTCCAATCAGCTTCAGGTGAGGCTCCTATGAAGGGAAACTTGACAAGTGAGAGCACTGTGGAGACCCTTGAAATGGAGAGTGACTCGGAAGAGGGGCCGACCCTATGCCATACCTTCAATTATTCGGTGGCCTTGGAGAGCATTGAAGGCGATGAAACACTGTTACATACCCTCTTTCAAATTTTTCTAGAGACTGCCCCTCATTTACTGCGGAGTATGCGTGGAGCGATTGATTCGCAGGAACGGCCGTGTATACAACGACACGTGCATCAATTGAAAGGAGCCTTATTTGCTCTGACGGCTTCTCATCAAGCTGCCATGGCTGAATCGTTTGAGGCGGAGGTACCCGTAACCTCGTTTTCTGAAATACAACGCCGTTTTGAAACGATGGAAGAGGAGCTCGAGGTCTTAATGAGGCTGTTTCGAAAATTACTTCGTTCATGGGAAGAGCGGTGTTCTGTGATGCAGGCCAAAAGTAAAGGTGAGTAATAGGGTATGGAGGGAATGTCGTGAAAAAGCTGCAAAGCACAGAATTGAATGGTTCCTCTTCTAACGCCTTGTTTTGAATTTCCTGGAAATTTTCCGTGAATATTGAGGACAAAATTCCTAGTATTAGCAATAAAGTCTCAAGTTTTTCAAAAATCAGTCCGATACGTGAAGCATTATTGGCCAAAATCTAAGAGGGTATTACAATGAAAGATTTGCTAACATTAAGTGAAGTTTCAACATTCTTAAAAGTTCCAAAGTCGACCATTTACAAATTAGCGCGAGAGCGCCGACTTCCTGGTCATAAGGTTGGAAAACATTGGCGATTTGTCCGGGAAGAAATTGAAGCCTGGGTTCAAAATGCTGGCGCTGAGGAAACCATGGTTGGGGCAGCGGTCGGCAACGGAAGTCGTGATCGGTTTAATTTAAATTAATCGTCTTTTTGTTAAAAATTGTTTCTTTGTCACGTGGTAGACATTTGGTGTGAAATCCAAAGCCTTTGGCATCGGCGGCCCCATTTCTGAGGAGAGGATGCCTCAGCATGGGTCGTCGGCTTCTACGAGATTTCAAAGTTTTTTCTTCCTCTGAACTTCTTCCCTATCTCAGGATTCATTGAGTCCTCCGAGCCTCACTGTTGGGGGCCTTCTGTCTCTTTTTTGTGCTAGCTGGGCTGTCATTGTTCAATATATTTTTGCTGAAATCGGATTATTAGTACCTACAAATTCCTTCCTGAAATTGTCTGAAAATTTCTTCTTTTCCTAGTATGTTGAACGTAGGATTCGGTAGACATAATCTTGTCTATTCATAAAAGAGTGCTTTTTAAAAAGACCTCTTAAGAATGCGTAGATTTTGACCGAATTGCACTGTACTGCATGTTGCGTTGTTTAGCGTTGAATTATGATTCGTGAATTGTACATCAATTAATCATTTTTATGGGGCATTTCACAGGGGGGAATAACCTCGCGGCGTAAGGAGTTAAGTATGATTGATACCAGTTTGAAAGTGTTAGTTGTGGATGATATGTCTACGATGCGGAGAATTGTGAAAAATGTTTTGAAGCAAATTGGTTTCTCGGACATGGTCGAAGCGGAAAATGGGCAGGATGCGTTGAATAAATTAAAAGCGGGAGATAACGGTATTGGCTTTATTGTGTCGGATTGGAATATGCCGGTTATGCAAGGCATTGAATTGTTGCGAGCGGTTCGAGCCGATCCTGATTTGAAACACCTTCCCTTTCTGATGGTGACGGCTGAGGCCCAAAAAGAAAATATTATTGAAGCCGTTCAGGCAGGGGTGAGTAATTATGTCGTAAAACCCTTTACCGCTGAAGCGCTACAAGTGAAATTAGAAAAGATTTTTGCGAAGACCCAGGCGACCAAAGCCTAAATGGTTTGTTCAATTCGTCCCTCTTAACTTACGCGGGAAAAGGAGAATTCTATGTTGGTGGATCGTGATATCGAAGCCGAAGAAATTGATTCCCCAGAAGAGGACCATTCCATAAATAATGAATTAGCAGAATTAACAAAATATGTGGAAATGATTACCAGTACGGTTCGTGATATGGAGTCGCCGGTCACCACGACGTCTGATCAACTTCCCGAGGCCACCGCGCATTTAAATGACTTGGCAAAATTGACAGAAGAGGGAACGCATCGGGTGTTAGCCTTAACGGAGGCCATCGAAACGAACCGAGGTGCAATGCAAACGACTCTCTTGCAATTGCAGCAAAAGATCGGTAGCGAACATTCCGCGGATGTTGAGAAATTAGTGGAGATGGTGAAAGCTGATGAACGTCGTCTGACAGATATTCATGTGGCCTTGTCGTTCCAAGATCTTGTGGCCCAACGTGTCGCAAAACTTGTGACGATTCTGAACGAGGTCCAACATAAATTGCTCAAATTGGTGGTAATTTTCGGCATCAAACACAAGAAAGATGGGTCTTCCACAAAAGACGAGGGACGTGGTAGCGAAATGCTTCGCCAATTGGAAGCGTCAAAAACTACGGCGCTTGAGCAAGACCTCGTAGATGATATTTTATCTGAATTTGGATGTTCGTGAGAGAACGGTTTCAGCCGTGAAGGATGGATTGATTCCTCGTGCCTATGGTGTTGAAGAAGGTGATCTATGAACGATGAAATGCAAGAGATATTAAGTGATTTTCTCGCAGAAAGCTCGGAAATGTTAGAAGCGCTTGACCAACATTTTGTCAAGCTAGAAACCGAGCCGACGAATGCCGATCTCTTGAATGAGATCTTTCGGTGTATGCATAGCATGAAGGGATCAGCGGGATTCCTTGGGTTTACGCACCTTGTTGAAGTCGCCCATCAAGGCGAAAGTTTATTGAATAAATTGCGACAAGGGGAAATGAGTGTCTCGCCCTTTATTATCGATATCATTCTTGAGGCAGTGGATGCCGTTAAACTGTTACATGCTGATATTCGGGAGACGGGAGAAGATTCGCATGTTGATACGGCACTGATTGTAAATAAATTGACGCTCACAATGGAAAGTGCTGATGATCTGAAGGATCTCATGCCTGCTGCTCCGGTGGCCGTAAGTTCTCCTTCCGTTGTGGCAGAAGCATCTGAAGCCATGACGCCGGTACCAGAGGCTGTGGTTTCAGACATTGCCGAAGGGAACCTGGAAAAGCCAGAAGAACAGGAGGTGTCGTCCGATTCTCAATCGGATCCTGAGAACTCTGATGCTGAACCTGAAAGTGTGCCGGCACTTTCTGATGTATTGAAGCAAATGCAAGAGGCTGCGTCACGGACGGTTAAGGCGGCTTCTTCTGGGCCGACAAAATCTACGGGGAAAGACGAGGATGTCACCGTTCGCGTGGAAACCAAGCGGCTCGATCATGTTATGAATTTAGTTGGCGAACTGGTGTTGGGTCGCAATCGACTCATGAAGCTTGGCTATGGACTTGATGAACAATATGAGACGGACCCTATCGTCCGTGAGTTGGGTGTCGCTTTTGCTCAACTTAATCTCGTGACATCAGATTTACAGTTAGCGGTGATGAAGACTCGCATGGTGCCTATACGAAAAGTCTTTTCCCGGTTTCCTCGGTTAGTCCGAGATTTATCCAGTAAATTAGGCAAGCAGGTGCGATTGGATCTTGTCGGTGAAGATACTGAGGTGGATAAGTCTGTGGCAGATGAATTGGGTGATCCCCTCGTGCATTTAGTGCGGAATTCGATGGACCATGGATTGGAGTCACTTGAAGAACGAAAACGAACAGGAAAAAGTCCTGAAGGCTCTGTGAAATTAGCGGCCTATCATGAAGGAAATAGTATTGTCATTCGTATTGAAGATGATGGACGTGGCTTACAAGTCGATAAAATTTCAAAAAGTGCAGTGGAGAAGGGATTGATTAGCGAATCTGAGCTTTCATCCATGAGTCCACGAGATGTGATGAATCTTATACTCCTTCCTGGTTTCAGTACCGCCGATCAAGTCAGTGATTTGTCTGGGCGCGGGGTTGGGATGGATGTGGTTCGGACCAATATCAGCCGAATGAATGGCAGCCTAGAATTGGATTCCGAACCAGGTCGGGGTAGCAAAGTGACGATTAAGCTACCCTTAACCGTGGCCATTATCCAAGCACTTCTAGTTGAAGTGGGGAATGCTACCTTTGCCGTTCCTCTGGCTTCAGTGGTTGAGGCGGTGAAGGTGACCAAAGAGGACATCAAAAGTGTGAATGGGCAAGCAGTCTTGAACCTTCGGGAGCGTATCCTCCCTTTGCTAAATTTGGCTCACACCTTTCAGGTACCCAGCGAACGAATCAGTGACGAATGCTATGTGGTCGTGGTGGCGATTGGTGCTCAACGGTTTGGCGTGGTGGTGGATCGGTTACGGGCGCAAGAAGAAGTGGTGATTAAATCACTAGGAGAATTTTTGGCCAATGTTCAGGGAGTGGCTGGTGCCACCATTACTGGGGATGGGAAAGTAGTTCTGATTTTAGATATGGCTGATTTAGTAAAGGATGTGCCTGGGACGTCGTTTGCTTCGATTTGCTAAGGACTTTCTATTGGGGTGCTCTCAATCAGGAGAGATTTGTTGGATTGGGATAGAGCATGAATATTTTTCTCATTATGGCTCAAAAAGGAATAGGACCGTGGATCCAAGCATAGGTCACCGGGTGAGGAGTATGTAATGGCAAAATGGATGGCAGAGATTGATCAACGAACGAGCTTAGCGGGAGCCAATAAAATGGAACTTTTGATGTTCCATCTAGGCACCGAAGAAATTTATGGCATAAATGTATTCAAGATCCGTGAAGTGATGCAAATCCCTCCGGTGACGAAGATCCCTGATTCCGATCCACGAATTTTGGGACTCGTGAATCTACGTGGTGAAAACATTGCCTTAATTGATTTAGCCCAATCGATTGGATTAGGCCCGATGACTGTCGAAGGAGCCAGGCTCATTATTGCCGAATATAACGATAATAAACAAGGGTTTCTCGTTGGTGGTGTTGATCGGATTATTCGCATGTCGTGGGAGCGCATCCAGATTCCTCCTGTGATGGTGCAGTCTAGTCGTCACGGCGCTGTTACGGCAGTGACGAAACTTGAAGATGGTCGAATGGTGCTCATCCTGGATGTCGAAAAAGTCTTGGCTGAATTGCATCCTCGAGCGGATGATGAAGTGCTCGTTGGAATTGAAATGGTGAAAGAGCTAGCTGGGAAACGGGTTCTTATTGCAGATGATTCTGCCGTGGCCCGAAAACAAATTATGAAAACCCTAGAACGATTGGGGATGAAATGGGAAGAAACCCAAACTGGAAAAGAAGCACTGACTCGTTTGCGGCATTATGCTGAGGTGGCGGAGGACGCCGGACAATCCATTTATGATTTTCTGTCCGGAATCATCACGGACATTGAAATGCCTGAGATGGATGGTTTTTCTCTCACGAAACACATTCGCGAAGATCCGCGCCTCCAGAGCTTACCTATTTTGATGCATTCTTCGCTTTCAGGACAATGCAATATTGAAAAAGGAAAATCGATGGGTGTCACAGACTATGTGGGTAAATTTCAACCGATTGAACTGCGAGACAAATTAATCAAACATCTTGGACGGTCTCAGCTTGAATCGGTTGCTGGGTGAGGGTGAGAACATGATCCGAAGAACATCATCTTGTCAGGTTTCGCTATTTGATGCGACGCGACATCGTACAATTATAACCAGACGGAAACATCACGAATCATGACTATGAACTTTTTTCGGAATATCGGCATTACCAGTAAACTTGTCTCGATTCTTGTCTTTTTTTCGCTCATCCCTCTGAGTGTCCAAGTCTATTCCCTCTATGAGACTGTTGGAGTGCTGGAAGAGGAAGTAGGAGTGCGCTATCAGGCGGTAGCTGAAGGTCTCGCTCACAGTCTTCAACAATATTTGGGCGAGCGGTCCCTTGATGCTCAAGTCATGAGTCAGAATCGCGTTTTTCGGGACCGCACGTTGTGGTACCAGCCAGGACATGAGGGGAATGAAATCGTAAAAGTCTTGAATGAATATATTCAGGCGTCTGATGCCTATTATTTAGTGCAGGTCGTTGACCGTGAAGGGCAACTCATCGCGGTGAATGATCGGAATAGTCAAGGGCAGCCTCTTCGCACAGAAGGGTTGTATGAAAAAAACTTCCGTTCCACGGATTGGTTTCAGGCCCTTCAACAACAAGTGAGGGCTTCAGGTTCTGGTGATATCTTATCTTCTCTAGGTGGACATGGCGTATTTATGGAAGATGTTTCCGTGGATCGAGAGGTGAAAAATATTTTCCCCAACGATAACGGATTGACGGTTGGAATATCCGTTCCGCTTTATGAACGAGGCGAAGTTTTTGGCTATTGGATCCAGCGCTTGAAATATTCCATGGTCGAGACGATCGTTCAACAAGCCTATCAATCTGTGAAAAATGCTGGCTTCCCTGGTGCGGAGTTGACTCTTCAGAATGGCGAAGGGTTTACCATTATGGAATATGCTCCGGCCGTTCATCAGCATGAAGGCATTGTCCGTGATCTTGAAAATGTCCTGTTTCGAACCAATTTGGCTCACCTCGGCTTGGATGCAGCTCAATCTGCTGTCCAAGGAAAATCTGGATTTTCTAGAAATTTTCATCCCGGGAAACAGGGGATACAGGTTATTGGCTTTAGTCATCTCCACGAAGGGAAGAGGTTCCAAGGATTACATTGGTCCGTACTCGTTCAGATTCCTGAAGAAGAAGCCCTCAGGCAGATTGGGGATATCACGAATAAGACGCTTTTTGAGATGTTATTGGGTTTGCTGATTGTCATTCCTATTGGAATCATTATGGGAAGGAAGGTAATCAGTCGCCTGAAGCCATTTTGGGCGGTCGCGACGAAAGCGTCAGAGGGAGATTTAACTCATCGGGTTCTGGTCACCACGCAAGACGAGTTGGGGCAAATGGGAGGGGCGCTGAATCACTTGTTAGACCAATTGAACGGAATGCTCCTGCAAACCCAAGAAGTCGCCCACTCATTATCACAAGCTTCAGATCAATTATCCGTTGTCGGCCGTCAAGTGGTTCAAGTCAGCCAGTCTCAAGTTAATCAAGCCACTCAGGTGGCTGCGTCTGTGGAGGAAATGGCTTCTACTGCCGGAGATATGGCTCGGAATACACAAGGCTTAGCTTCTACCGCGAGCGAGGTGAATGAATCAGCTGTGCGAGGAGGAGAAATTGTCTCTTCTTCTATCCATGGAATGGAGTCAGTTTCCAGCCGTATGCAGGAATCCGCAAGTCGGATTCAAACGCTAGGAGAACGGTCTCAAGAAATTGGGGATATTATTGGGGTGATTGAAGATATTGCGGAACAAACGAATCTACTGGCTCTGAATGCGGCCATTGAGGCTGCCAGGGCTGGCGATCAAGGTAGAGGCTTTGCTGTGGTGGCAGACGAAGTTCGGAAGTTAGCAGAGCGGACAGGGAAAGCTACAAAAGAGATTGCGACTGTGATTGAATCAGTACAAAAAGGTACGAATGAGGCGGTTCATTCAATGGAGGCAGGCACTCAAGAAACCCATACGGGAATGGCGTTGGCTCGGGAGGCGGGCATTCGACTCACGGAAATTGTGAATGGTGTTCAACGAGTGGTGGGTATGATTCAACATTTTGCAGAATCTACTCAGCAACAGTCTGACGTTTCTGGACAATTGTCATCGAGTATCCATCAGGTGGCCCAATTGAGCCAAGAAAATGAGGGGCATGTTCAGGGTGTGGCCACGGCCACACAACATTTTGCAGGGTTAGCAGCAGACTTACAGACCTCACTCAGCCGGTTTACATTAAAAGGGTAGATCAGTGTCGGTGTCTTTGGCACATTTCTAGCGGGGAGCACATATGCGAAATCTGAGGATTGGTCCAAAATTTATTTTATCTCTTGGCTTGTTAGCCACGGTTTTACTTGTGTGTGGTCTCTGGGGTGTGTACCAACAAGAAGAGGGTCGTATGCGGACCCTCCTGGAAGAAGAGGGGAAAATTATACAAGCCCAGATTGAAGTGACCCGCGCCTATATCGCGAAAAATTATGTGGGAAAGATCAAGAAGTCATCAATGGGATCGCAGCTCCATGTGGCACGGGACCATGGATCTGATCCAGACGCCATTCCTTTTCCGGCTACCGCAACACAAGAAATTGGTCAAGAACTTTCTGGCCGAGGCGTGTATCAGGCGCGCTTGGTGAGTGATCAGCCGATGAACCCTGCTAATGCTCCCAAAGATGCGTTTGAAGCCAATGCCATGGAATTGATCAACAATGGGGCCGATAGTGTGAGCGATGTTCAAGTCATTAATGGGGTGCCGACCTTTCTTCGAGCGAGTGCTGATCGGGCCTCCGTCGTGGCCTGTGTCAATTGCCATACAGGAAAAAAGTTAGGCGATGTGATTGGGATGTTATCTGTGGCAATTCCCATGACCCACGCTCAGGCTTCCATGCAGAATTCTGTGATGTATTCTGGTCTGTGGATGATGGCGATCATGGTTTTATTTCTTGTCGCAGTGTATTGGCTCATGCATGTGCTTGTTCTGAAGCCGCTTCATGCCTTACAGGCGATTTCGCACGATATTGCTCAAGGTGAAGGAGACTTGACGAAGCGAGTTCCCGTTGGAAGTGGTTCAGATGAAATTGCTTGTTTGGCTCGTGATTTCAATTTATTTATCCAGAAAATGCATGGTGCGGTTTCGTTGGTGAATCAGGCGACCAACCGGTTGGCTACGTCGACCATTGAATTGTCATCCTCGGCTGATAACGTGGTCCGTGCAGCAGTAGGGCAAGAGTCGCGAGCGGTTCAATCGGCATCGGCAGTTGAGGAAATGACGATGACCGCTGGAGAAGTGGCGCGCAACTCTACTGAAGCTGCACGAATTGCACAAGAAACGGCGGAGACGGCCCGAAGCGGACAAGAAGTGATGACACAAACCGTCACGGGCATGCAGCAGGTTTCAGAAGCCGTCGTTCAGGCCGCGAATATTATTACGACCTTGGGACGGTCCTCGGATCAAATTGGAGAAATCGTTCGGGTGATTGAGGACATTGCCGATCAAACAAATTTGTTAGCTCTTAATGCAGCCATTGAAGCCGCTCGAGCAGGAGAACAAGGTCGAGGCTTTGCTGTGGTGGCCGACGAAGTGCGGAAGCTTGCGGAGCGTACGACTAAGGCGACGAAAGAAATTGGTGATATGATTCGGCAAATTCAGCAGGACACCAAAAGTGCGGTAGCTTCCATGGATCAAGGGACAAATCAGGTTGGACAGGGTGTTGAATTAGCCAATAAGACTGGGGAAGCTCTTTCAAAGATTCATTCGATGATTAATTCAACCGCTGGGATGATTCAGCAGATTGCTAGTGCGGCAGAAGAACAATCCAATGCCACCCGGCAAATTGCGAGTGATTTGGAGGCCATGACGCAAACGACTCGTCAGACCTCAAGTGGGATTGCGGAGTCCGCTCAAGCCTGTCATGACTTGAGTACGTTGGCAGGTGATCTCCAGAAAACAGTCGGTGCGTTTAAAGTGTAACGGGATGAGGGTAAAGATCATCTCATCCCGCAATCTTGAGGTTCTACGAATTTTTGAATCATAACACACTTATGAACCGGGGCACTAAAGAGTGGGAGGATCTTCAGAAGAAGTGGATGAAGGAGGTGGAAGTTGATTTTTTTGATTGACGACCTTTTCCAGCAAGCCGACGGAATCTTTCAACAAATCCGCCGCGCAAGTCAATGTGACATGCAATTGTTTCCATGCATCATCCCAACGTTCATCGCGTTGAAGGTCCTGGAACCGTTGATGCTGCTCTTGCAGAATGGCTTTTTTCGCATCAAGCATCAATCGGTCAGCTTGGGTACTGGCTGGTCTGTCCATAATACGTATCCTTTATGAAGATAATAAGACGAATAATATTTTCACCCTATCAGAGTAGAGATTCTTGTCACAAGAATCTGATGGTTGAATTTAATGGAGAATACATGACGTATGGTGAGATTAACGTTCATTCTGGGGTTTCAATAAGCCATCAATAAGTGTTGATACACCCTAATGGAGAAAAAAGATCAACCTATTAAAGTTCTGGTAGTTGATGATTCAGCTTTTATGCGTAACATGCTTTCCATGATGCTTAAGAATTGCGATGACCTAAAAGTGGTGGGGACGGCTAGCAATGGGCAGGATGCTATTGAGCAGGTTCGACGAACTCAGCCTGACGTGATGACATTAGATCTCGAGATGCCAGGTATGAATGGATTGGAAGTCTTGGATCATATGCTGTCTCAGCACCCACTTCCTATCATTATGGTGAGCGCATTAACCCAAGAAGGCGCTGAGGTAACCCTTCAGGCCCTCGAACGTGGAGCTGTTGATTTTATTGCCAAGCCAATGAATCAAAACGCCTCTGAAATAAGAACGATTGAAGGGTTGCTCCATAATAAAGTTCGTGAAGCCTTTCAAGCACGCCATCGTCTATTGGAGATTGGGGAAGAAGGCTTTCATTCAGGTAGATCTGTTCATCATGCATCTCAAAGTTTGAAGAATCAGGGAAAATCTGCATTTCTTGGTAAAAGTTGGAGAGAAAAACCAGTACATGATTTCTGTGAGACATTTCAATCGGCTGAGTTTCCTCTTGTGGTAATTGGTGCATCTACAGGCGGTCCGAATCTTTTAAAAACCATTATTCGAGATTTTCCTGCATCTTTTCCCGCAGCCTTGTTAATTGTTCAACACATGCCAAAGTATTTTACTAAAGTGTTTGCAGAAAATTTAAATGCTGTTGCGGGCTTTCCCATTCGTGAGGCGCAAGATGGAGATGAGCTTCAACCTGGGTTAGGATTCGTGGCACCGGGAAATCAGCATATTGTGATCACTCGTCAGTTAGATGGTAGGCCAAGGATTCAGTTTGCAACCGAATCTTTAGAGCATCCCTATCGGCCATCGATTGATTGTGCCATGGGTTCGGCCGCCGAACAGTTTGGTCAATCCCTGGTGGGTCTTGTGGTTACCGGAATGGGGAATGATGGAAGGGCTGGCAGTCAACATATTAAGGGACAGGGTGGAACGGTTCTTGTTCAAGATGAAGCGACCTCCTTGATCTATGGTATGCCACGAGCTGTGGCCGAGGCTGGTATTGCGGATGCTGTGCTTCCTGACGTTCAGTTAGCGACGGCTTTGATGCAGACGGTCAATTCTCTCTTTCGCCAAAAAGTAAAGCAAGCTTGAGAATTCATGAGGACTTTGCACCTTAGAGCGCAGCCACTTTTTAGAATCTTAGCCGGGGAGAGGGAATAAGTTATGAAGAATACTATAACGAATACGGTGCCCCGTGGTGACATCGACGAGGGAAGTGGTGAAGTCTTGCAACTCGTTAGTTTTCAGTTAGGTCCTGAGGAATATGCCATTGATATTCTGGGTGTGCAAGAAATTATTCGTATGGTTGAAATTACTCAAGTTCCCAATGCTCCCCATTTTGTTGAGGGTGTAGTGAATCTTCGTGGCAAGGTCATTCCCATCATTAATCTTCGCACCCGGTTGGGGTTGTCCTCGGAAGAACATACCAAGGATACGCGCATTGTGGTTGTGGAAGTCGGACGTTTGATTTTGGGATTTATTGTAGATTCGGTCGAAGAGGTATTGCGATTGCCAGAAGAGTTCATTGAGCCACCTCCGTCTGCTGGTGGAGGAGGAGCCGCTGACTTTCATAAAGGCGTGGGACGTGTAGACGGACGTTTGTTGATTTTGTTGGATTTGGAATTATTATTTGGCATTGGACCCGTCCGCTAAGGAGAGCGAAGCAGAATGGACATTTTATCAGTATTGGGGATTCTCATTGCCCTTGGCTCAATCGTTGGGGGGCAACATTTAGAGGGTGGTCACTTAAGTTCCATTCTTCAAGGGACCGCGTTTCTCATTGTCATGGGAGGAACCTTAGGGGCGGTAATGCTCCAATTTCCTCTTTCCATTTTCATGAAAGCCATGGGTAGTCTGGGTTTGGTCTTTGGCAATGTGCATGTGGATATGAAAGCGGTCATTGCGCAGGTTGTGGAGTTATCCAACGTGAGTCGCAAACAGGGGCTTTTGGCATTAGAAGGGCAGATGAAAAATATTGCCGATCCATTTATGGCGAAAGGTCTCCAATTGGTGGTGGATGGAACGGAGCCTCCCAAAATCCGAGAAATCCTTGAAGTGGAAGTTGGAGTGCTTGAAGATGAATACACGTCCTATGCGAAAGTCTATGAGGCGTTTGGAGGCTATGCCCCATGTGTGGGGATTATCGGTGCGGTATTGGGTTTGATTCACGTGATGGAAAATCTTGCTGACCCTTCTGCCTTAGGCGGGGGAATTGCCGTGGCGTTTGTGGCAACGGTGTATGGGGTGGGAATGGCCAATCTTTTATTTTTGCCTATGGGGAGTAAAATTAAGATAAAAGCCAAAGATCTCATTGCAGGGAAACTGATGGTGGTTGAAGGGCTTTTGAGTGTGGCACAGGGAGAGAATCCTCGAATGATTGAAGAAAAATTGAGTGGATTTTTGCCGAGCTCGGAGAAAAAAAAGTAGCCATCCGTTGATGGCTAGTGCTGTGGTCGAGGTGTCTCATGAAGAAAAAACATGAAGAACATGAAAATATGGAACGGTGGTTGGTCTCCTATGCCGATTTTATTACCCTTCTGTTTGCCTTCTTCGTGGTGATGTATTCCGTGTCCTCGGTTAATGAGGGCAAATATCGAGTATTAAGCGATTCCCTTTCCAGTTCTTTCTCGAAGACGAAAGCGGTTGGGGATCTTTCACTGATGAACTTGCCGATTTCAAAAAAACAGCCGATCGTGGTGAAAGAAAAACCAAAATCCAAGGACAATGCTCGATCATATCTGAAGGCAGCGAATGCGATATCGACGGCGAAGATTCCGAAAGGTGTCAAGGTCACATCGACGGAGCGTGGATTAAGTATTCGAATCGCGGATGAAACGTTATTCAGTAGTGGTAATTCGACAATCAATCCGCAGATACAAGAATTTCTGGATTTGATCACCGGGTTGGTCAGAGACCTACCAAATTCAATTGCTGTGGAAGGCCATACCGATAATCAACCTATCAGAACGGCCGAATTCCCCTCTAACTGGGATCTCTCTACTGGGCGGGCGAATGCGTTAGTTCGATATTTTACAGAACAACATCATTTGCGAGCTGATCGTTTTTCTTCAACCGGATATGCCGGGACGCGTCCGGTTGAGTCAAATGCTACTTTGAAAGGTCAAGCATCCAATCGTCGTGTGGAATTGATTGTCTTGCGTGAGATAAGCCCTCGTGCCTCGGAGTCGCATCCCTTTCTTCCCAACAATTAAGTAAACACGGTAGAAGGAAATCGAAGAAAGCGAGGAATCGTTCTTCTTGTCATTTTCTTCCGGCTTCTGGTTACTTCCCATTCACGTTTAATGTCTTCAAACTAGGCAGGATTCTACGTATGCGGAAAGTTCTGCCGATAGCACTCTCGCGTGTTCGGGCAAGTTTGGTTTCCCTTCTTTTTCAGTAATCACAACATTTTAGGCAATAAGAACCAGACAGTTCGCTCTTTCCTCTCATTTGTGCGGGGAATCTAGAATGAATATTCCTAGGGTGCCATCTTTGAGGTTCTGAATTTTGGCCAATTTAATCAAAAGCGCCTTGGCACATGCGTTGCACAACTTGGCGTGAACGCTTAGGAAGGAGTTCTCAATGAATCGTGGAATTTACCCTCCCCTCGCGGGGGCTATCACACTCGAACAGCGGCTGGAAGTTCTCTCCCATAATATCGGGAATTTACAGACGACAGGGTTTAAGAAGGATAAGCCCATTTTTGCGACAGTTCTTGGGCAAACCTCCGGACCTTCTGTTGCAGGATTAGATTTGTTTCCTGTGATTGGTGGATTGCCTGCAGATCGCTCTCAAGGCGTTCTAGCTCATACGGGAGGAGCTTTAGATATAGCGTTGCAAGGGGAAGGGTTTTTGGTGGCTGAAACTCCAGACGGACTTCGCTATTACCGTGGCGGAAAACTTCAACGCAATGCCGATGGCCATTTGATGACACATAATGGGGACCCGTTACTCGGGAAAAATGGCCCGATTAAAGTTCCGTCTGGAGAAATGGTTATTGATAATAACGGAACGGTTAGTGTGAATAATGTTGGTGTGGGTAGGTTGCGACTCGATCAAATTCCTGCGGGGGAAACGACTCAGAAAGTCGGTAATTTATATTGGACCGTTCCCCAAAAACCAACTCCAGCGAGTGGGACCACCGTGCATCAAGGAATGCTGGAAAAGTCAAATGTGAATCCTGCCCTCGATATGGTGGAACTGATTAAAGTCACGCGAGAGTATGAGCAGATGCAAAAAGCCATTCAGGCCATGGATGAAATGTCGAGCCAGGCTATTCAAGCTTCTCGCGTACAAGGGTAGAGGGGGGAAGCGTGAAGAGTAGGGAACCTGTGCAGGCAGAAGGTCGAAAAAACCTGCGTAATATAAATTCAGAAACACAGAGGCGATTCTGAAAATAAAGGGAGAGAAAGATCTATGATTCGAGCAATGCAGACAGCTTCCACGGGTATGTTTGCCCAACAACTCAATATTGACACCATAGCCCATAACTTGGCCAACGTGAATACCACGGGGTTTAAGCGTAGCCGCGCAGAATTTGCGGACTTGTTGTACCAATCTTCGCGAGTGCCTGGAGCCAGTGCGTCAAATGTTGGTGTGTTTCCGGTCGGGATACAGGTGGGACTCGGTGTTCGGCCTGTGACTGTGTCAAAGGAAAATGTTCAAGGAAGTTTAAGGCAAACGTTCAATGAATTGGATGTCGGGATTGATGGGGCTGGCTTCTTTCAAGTGCAACGTTCGGATGGTACGACCATGTATACTCGAGCCGGATCTTTTAAAAGCGATAGTACGGGAAATGTGGTCACTGGTGATGGGGATCTCATCGTTCCAAATATCACGATTCCTGATGGAACGTTGACGGTGAGTATTGGGCAAGATGGCACGGTCTCGGCCCTACAGGCTGGTGCGACTCAAGCCACCCAAGTGGGGCAAATACAACTCGTGCGATTTAATAACCCTTCTGGATTGATTGCACAAGGAAATAATTTATTTACAGAGAGTACGGCCTCCGGCCCGGCCCAACAAGGGACCCCAGGCTTTTCCTCAGGATTTGGTTTAATTCAGCAAGGGTTTCTGGAAGCTTCGAATGTCAACATCGCTGATGAAATGGTGAATATGATTGTGGCGCAACGTGCCTATGAGTTGAATGCCAAAGCCATTCAAGCCTCAGATGACATGATGCAAGTAGCGAATACATTGAGAAGGTAAGCGATGAGGATGATGTTCTTCATAGGGGTGATGTTCCTCAGCGGGGGATGGTCGCCAGGCGCAGAAAGCGCTCTGGCCGCCAAACAACCATCTGGGGGTGCAGGGCAACAGTCAATTTACGCCAGAGATTTTGAGAAGGCTATTTTTTCCATACTCACCCGCCAGTATGGTCGGCCCCATCATCGCATGCAAGTACGAATATTATCTCCCAAAAAGCCATTGACCGTTTCATCGGGAAAACTACATTTAGAGGTTGAGAAGTTGACGGGAGGGGCGAGAACAGGCCGACGTTCTTTTCGAATCGGGCTGTTTATTAATGGGCAATTTCACAAGACCATTAATGTCGTAGGGGAGGTGAAGGCACAGGCTAGGGTGACGACACCTGTGCGATGGATGAAACCCAAGGAAATCGTGAGGAAAGATGATGTCACCGTCATGACGGTAAATGTGCCATCTCTCGCACATGATTTTATTCTTAAGCAAGATGAGGTGATTGGGAAACAGGTTCTTCGATCTCTTTCTCCGCGACAGCCCATTCGAAAAATCATGGTAGAGGATCCTCCACTTGTCCATAAAGGGGATCGCGTCATGATTGAAGTTCGCCAAGGAGGTTTGTTGGTTCAGGCGATCGGTTTGGCAAAAGCCGAAGGGAAATCAGGGGACACGATTCTCGTTCAAAATAAAAATTCAGGTCGGGAAGTGATGGGGACGATTCTGAGTGCTGGTCTGGTGGAGGTTGGGTTTTGAGGAACATGTGG
>JAJDBR010000221.1 GCA_029261275.1 Nitrospirales bacterium | reverse complement strand
CAAAGAATTACTGGCAAAGGGAACGGAGCCCGAGCATATTGTCGTCATTGATCCCCGCGATGATCGGGTGCGAACGGCCGTGGAATTAGGGGTGGTGGCCCTCAAAGGGGATGCGACTCAAGAAGGCCTGTTGCAACATGGCGCTTTCTTGAGTTGTGCAAAGGCCGTCATTATTGCGTCGGGTCGGGATGATACGAATGCGCTCATTTTATTAACGGTTCGAAATTTAAACGCGCAATGCCGGGTGATCGTGAGTGCCAAAGAAGAAGAAAACGTCAAACTCTTTCGACAAGGGGGAGCCCAAACCATTATTTCTCCAGCGACCTATGGGGGCTATATGTTGGCAGCGGCGGTAGATCAACAACACTTGGCCGATTATTTAGAAGACTTCCTCACTTCTGGAGGGCAGGTCAAGATTGTCGAGAGAACAGTAGAAGGTAGCGATGTAGGAAAAACGGCAAGCGACTTACAACCTGATGTCTTGCTCAGAGTCTATCGGCACGGCACGATTTTATCGCCATGGGAATTTCAAGATGGGCAGCGGTTGGAGTCAGGGGATGTGATGTTGTTATTTCGTCCGGTTCAAGATGAGAACACGCAGGCATAATGTGGATTGAAAGATATTTCAATGAGGCTTTTCCGACTTTGGTACGGATAGAACACAGAATCGATCTTTCTCGTATCCCCCTCCTTTGTAAGGAGGGGTGAGGGGAGGTAGAATCACAGAGTTGGCAGATGTGATTTTCAGCCTGCCATGTTCGCCCCTTTTAGCAGTCCAACCATTTCCCTTCCTGGAGTTGCCGGGTTTCGGCCCGGCAGCCGACCTACTTTTCTTTCGGGAAAAGTAGGCAAAACCATTGACGCCCAGTTCGGCTAGATCCGAGGGAACGGACGCCAGACTTGAGGAAGGCGGACCAACTCGCTACGCTCAGACAAGGCCCGCCGTTGATTAGAGCGTCCACCCCGAGGCCGAACAGCAGGCGTCGGATTATGGGAGGGGAAGTACAATTCCATCACGTTCAAGACGAAAATCCAAGTGCATAAATAAAAACAGGTATCTTAATACAGAGCAGCTGACTCTTAATCAGCAGGCCACAGGTTCGACCCCTGTACGGCCCACCATTTTTATCTTTTAAAAACAATAGCTTATAAGAATTGATTTTTTAGAGAATTTTCTCAAGAAAAAATTTGTAGGCACAGTGTAGGCTTGAGGAGGAAGGCTACCAACTCATCTTAAAGTATATTTACTCAATAGAATCTCCACCAATCACCAATTGTTTATAAATCCTCGTCTCTCCTCCTTGGTTTGTAGTCCTCTGATTCAGAAATTGCTAGTCTTTATTTCTTTATTCTGACTAGAATCCAATCGGGCTAGAATTCAGGTATGGCCCCAACTCTGGGTACCCAATAGTTCCAACTAGTCGAATAAATAGCCCATCAATGGCACTTCCTCCTTTCACTTGTCGCAATACACTGGAACGCCTACGGAAGAGTTATGATGAAAAACTACTAAAGGAAGAGGACACGAACAAAATGAAAACTGTCCGTGTGGAATATACGGTGAGGACTACTGGAGAAGATGGTAAGCCCGTCTCGGTGAATAAGGAACGAGTTCTTTTTGAAATGGACTCAACTGACTCAGAACACATCGGAAAGATTCTTGAGCAAGAGGAGCAACCACCGGAACAATCTGCGCATGAGGATGCCCTTGCTAGCCTGTCCATCGTAGTGACAAAAATCACTGAACTCAAACCCACCGGAGACGACGACCAAATGTAATCAGGCAACATCCGCACTTGTCTTCAACGACCTAATCCATGAAATCTGGCACAGGGTCATCTTGATGTAGGTAGGGCCACCAGTATCCCGATGCTAACACAATTCCCTAACATTCACTCGTGATCAATGAGCCACAGAAAACCATGATTCACCGCCGCTAGGTTCACCCCCTGGTTCGATCGATAATCCTGGATATTCTCTTTGTCGAACTTCTTAAAAATAAACCTTTTAAGGTCTAGGAACCTCGAACAGACTTCCACGCTAAATCAAAATCGCTTCGACGTATCGCATTTGGGAACCCGGGAATGCCCCCCTGGAAACCCACAATTTCCTTTTCGCTGATAACTATGGCTCTTTCACGTCGATTCTCTGGCCAAGTATCCAGTTCCTTGGCAGTGACAAACCGTATCCCAGCTAGACCGCACATGGATTGGTCTTTTTCAATCTTCAAGTAAGCCGCTTCGGCCGTCAGGCTGTCAAACTCTGGTTTGTGGAGCACTGCCTCTAAAGCCCGAAGCTGATGCGGATGCATATCGGGGGGCAAGGTATCCAGTTCAGTTGGTGCAAACTCAAGGGGTTGAGTACTTTGGGCCTCAGGATGGTCCGCATCAAGGCAATGTGGCCCTGTCTTATCTCCCCAGAAAACGAAATCCTTTCTAACCGGCAGTACATTTCGTCCTCTCACCTCAATCGTGACCTTGTACTTTCCAGAAGGAAGGGACCCATCATGAGCCTTGTTCCAAAGTTCATTGCCCTGAAACTGAAATGGGTATCCTTTCACGTATTCGCCATAGCACAGAGAGTGTCCCCCTCTGCGATCGCAGCCTACTCGTACTAAATCGAAATGAAGCGAATCCGCCGCAAAGAGAGGGCGACGTGTCTCTGGGGGGTTGTTGGGCAACTTCCCCGAACCTGAAATTGCCAAAAGGGGCTTGACGATCTTGAGGCGCTCACAGTTGTCACCGCCGTCGAGGCAAACCAGGCTGACTATTTGAATGAAAACGTCATCTATTGTTCGATGGGTATCACTATTTCGGACCTCAAGCCTATACATTGCACTATCACCCTTGGCATGGAGTTCGGCCTGCAAGTCTTCTAGCGATAGTGCATTTCGAAGATTGTGGGCCTCCTCCGATTGACCTTCCAAGAGCTTCTCGATTTCTTTAGACAATCCCATTCTAGCGATGTCGTCGGGAGATGCAACTGCAGTCGTTGTACCTTGGCGGTAATAGACGAATTCTTTTTTAAGCCCACCATAGTTTTTTTTCAGGTAAAGCGGCCTCCTATCCTGCTGGGGGATCGTGATGACACCAACCTGCTTGCCCTCATAAGAGTAAGCCGAGTAGGAAAAAATTACCGGACGATTGGTCTTTGAGTTCACGAATTGCTGGAGCTCATTTTCCTGGATGTGGTGGCTTACTCCGACGACCCTGCTCCTACCGCCAACAACCTCTTTGACACCAATGAGAATGTAAGCCTCTGCGTGTCGCCACCCGTTGGCAAAGATGAGGATGTCCTTGATAAGCTCACCTTTTTCGTTTTCATTGGCATCGGAAAATGGATATTGTTCACACTTGTAATCCAGACTAGAACTTTCCCCTTCGTGCAACAAATGCTCCATCAAAACGTCGTTCACTCTGAGCTTCCTTCCAGTGGCGCCGCGCCTTTTTAATAATGCGGAATGGGATTGATTCGTCTTCTGCTATGCTCCATAACAAGCCATCGACTGGTGCGACCTAGTTGGAAAACTATTCATGGATGAAAGTCCCCATTTTCAAGAACTGAGTACTTTTCATTTAAATACATAACGAGCGACATTGTAGATTTAAGTATTTGTTCAGCCCGCAGGCAAATATGGTCAATTTCTTTTGCTCGATAAAAGTAATCAGCACCGAACCCCCATTGTTCATTTGGGCGAGGAGTTGCTCGACGCCTTGATGCATATGATGGCGGGCATAAAAAATAACCATGTGTATGTGGTTGAACAGCCATTCCATGTGCTATTTGATTTCGGTATTGACCTGTATTGTTGTAAATTTTTAAAAGTTCCTTCAGATGGTTAAAGTCTTTTTTATCTCGTGAATTGAAAAACTCTTCACCCGCATACCGAATAGCAAGATACTTTGCAAACACTGAATCAAGTGTTCCATAGGCACGACAAGCCGCGAATGATTTGGTCTCACAAAGAAGCTGAAATAACTTTATATTTGCGGACTCAGCATGCTCCCACATGCTCAAAGTTCTTCCTACCGCTTCATAGATAGGAGTTGTAGATTTTTCGCCTTGAAAATTTTTCGATGGCAAAGTTCGGGTTAAAGATTTCCACGAAGGAGGTAGTTTATATTTATATTTCACGCCTATAATCCTTCTTTTCCTTAGTCTATATGAATACCCCAAGCCACCTCACAGATTAGCACCATTCTTTTTGAAATAAAATGCTCCATCCCGGCATCACATAGTCAATAAACCTCACTGTGACTTGATCAAGCTAGCCTATATACGGATTATAGCCTTCTGTACTGAACCATTATCACCTGTGACGTAAAGATATCGTGCAAGCATTGCTCTGGCATAACATCTTGTAAAGACAGGATGCGAGAATCAGAGGACGGTTAAATATGACAACTAGGATTTTAGGAGGGAAGGCTTAGTGCTTGCTTGAAGTGTAAACAGGCATACCACCATGGCTTTGATTCGTCTAGCGGTTCAGGACAAAGTGTGTATGCTTGCAGTGGGATGGGAGAGCTTTCGATCAGCCGTCCGCTTCCGGCCCAGGCTGTGTGAAAACTCAGCAAGAAGGTATACTGCACCTTTCCAAGGGAGGTGTGAGTGATGAGTGGATTTATTCAAGGCGACGATCGCCACCAAGCGACCTTGTTCCCCGAACGATTGGATGATTATATCGCCG
>JAJDBR010000023.1 GCA_029261275.1 Nitrospirales bacterium | reverse complement strand
CGGAGGAGCCATGCTATTGGGGAATGTCGGAGGAATCGATCACTATGAATATCGGGCGATCGGAGACATCGTCAATACGGCCACAAGAATCGAAGGGGTCAATAAACAGCTCGGAACTCGCATCTTAGGATCCCGCCAAATTCTAGAAAACCTTGAGGGTTTCTTCACAAGGAATCTTGGACGGTTTCAGCTAGTCGGGAAAAGTCGCCCCATCATCATTTACGAATTGATTTGCCGGGAACAAGAGGCCGATGCCATGCACCACGACGCGGTACACCTCTTTGCAGACGGATTACAGGCTTTTCACCAACGACAATGGGATCCAGCCATCGCTTCATTCCAGGCATATCTCAGGGCCTATGGTGACGATGGACCCAGCGCCTATTACCTCGAAGCATGTGAACAATTTAAAATCACTCCCCCTCTTCATTCCTGGGACGGCATGATGCCGTTGACAAAAAAGTGAGTCCTCTCTATATGGCGAACTTTACAACGGAACCATATTTCTTTTCCAACCCAGCATGGGATTTCTCCTCCAAAGTGGCCAGTACCACCCAAAGCCAAAGTGGGGATTGCCATGAAAGGTCTTATATATGTGTAACATCACGAGGTGCGCCGACTTCAGAAAAATTAGCCTGTTTGTATGGTGTGTCCTAAGCATTAGTCTCACGTTCTGTTTGCCCAACTCCGTATCAGCCGAAGAACGCTGTGCCTCTTGGGTGGGAAAAGTCGTATCAGCTGAAGGCGTCGTGCAAGCCAGACGCGTCACACATCCCAATTGGGAAGCCGTCAAAGTAGGGGAAACCTTCTGCCCAGGCGACAAACTCCGCGTAGAAACCTGGCGAGCCGCGATCGTCCTGGCCAACGAAACCATCATCCGGTTGGACCAGGGTACTACGATTACCTTCACGGAAATTGAAAACGAAGAAGCCTCCTGGTTGGAATTACTGGAAGGCATTGTTCACTTCCTCAGTCGTGTCCCCAAAAATCTCACCATTACCACACCGTTTGTGAACGCGACGGTAGAAGGCACCGAATTTGTCATCCAAGTGGATTCGAACGAAACCAATGTCTGGGTGTTAGAAGGAACGGTCCGAGTAGAAAACCCCTTAGGGAAGCTCCTGCTGGAAGGCGGCGACGCCGCGGTCACTCGAGCAGGAGAAGGCCCTGAGCGACGATTAGATATTCAGCCGCGCGATGCTGTGCAATGGGCGTTGTATTATCCACCCCTCATAGATGTCAGCAAAGACGCCGCCACAGGTCCGAATCAAGACATCCTTCGCGGCGCACTGGCCCAATACCAGACTGGAGACGTTCGCACAGCATTAGACCAACTCAATGCCATTCCACTAGAACAACGAGATCCTCAATTCTTAGGAATCCGTGCTGGTCTCCTGCTATCGGTAGGTCGAGTAGACAAGGCAAAAATGGATATTACGGAAGCCTTGCATGTTGAGCCAAACAACGGAACCGCTTTGGCCCTCCAATCAATTGTCTCACTGGTCAACAACAATAAAGAAGAAGCCCTGCAACTCGCCAACCAGTCTGTGGCCAAATCGCCTCAATCTGCTGTCGGACATGTGGCGCTGTCCTATGCCCAACAAGCCGATTTTGACATTGAACAAGCCCTCGTCAGTGCGCAACGAGCAACCGATCATTCACCACAAGATGCCTTAGCTTGGGCTCGAGTCGCAGAGCTCCAACTGTCGCTGGGTAATCTCGGCCAGGCTCGCGAGGCCGCAACCCAAGCTGTGAAACTGAATCCCCGTCTGGCACGAACTCAGACCATTCTGGGCTTCGCATTGCTGACAGAGGCCAAGATCGCCGATGCCCGCACGACCTTTGAACAAGCCATCACACTGGACGAATCTGACCCTTTGCCACGGTTAGGTTTGGGGTTGACCAAAATTAAAAAAAGCGAATTGACTGAGGGCCGCCGGGACATTGAAATCGCCGCCAGTCTTGATCCAAGTAATGCCATCATTCGGAGTTATTTGGGGAAGGCCTATTTTGAAGAGAAATGGGCTCCCGAACCTAAAGATAAGGTAGCCTTATTGGACCTTCATAACGACACAAAACAAAATAGGAGAGCAGCCTCGCAATTGCAAATGGCTAAGGAGTTGGACGCCAAAGATCCAACTGCCTACTTTTACGATGCCATTCGCAAACAGTCCGTTAATCGTCCTGTAGAAGCCTTACAAGACTTTCAGAAATCTATTGAGTTAAATGACAATCGGGCAGTCTATCGCTCAAGTGAGACACTAATTCTAGACCGAGGCGCTCGAAGTGCCAGTCTCGGACGGGTCTACCAGGACTTAGGATTTCAGCAGCGAGCACGCGTGGAAGGCTGGAATTCACTTAATACGGCTCCCACAAATTACTCTGCCCACCGATTCCTAGCCGATTCATATGCGATGGAACCCCGTTTGGAAGTGGCTCGGGTAAGTGAGTTACTTCAGTCACAGCTCCTCCAACCAGTGAATATCAATAATCTGCAACCGCAACTCGCTGAATCAAGTCTGCAAATATTGGAAGGCACTGGGCCTTCGTCTGGGGGGTTCAATGAGTATAATCCCATATTTTTGCGCGACCGTTTCGCGTTATTAGGAACTGTCGCCGTCGGTGGTCAAAATACGTTTAGCGACAATGTCGTGGTGTCAGGAATGTGGGCAGATCCCGTCTCCGTAAGTGGAGGGCAATTTCATTATGAGACTGATGGTTTCCGAAGGAACAATGACAACAAGATTGATATCTATAACGTGTTTGCACAGGCTGCTATTACATCGAAGATAAACCTTCAAGGGGAATACCGGTATAAAAAAACAGAACGAGGGGATTTAATACGGAACTTTGACCCTTCCGACTTTTTGCCGGGATTCAGGGAAGATTCTACCCAAGACACAGCACGATTAGGTGGTCGATTTTCACCAGCCCCTCACTCGGATTTTCTCGTGTCCTTGATATACAGTGAATTAAAAAGTGAGGCAGATTTTGGTACCACTCCTAGCGTTAATTTTCGAGAAGAAGCCACCGGCTACCAAGGGGAATCTCAATATATTTTTCGCCATAAATTCATCAATACGGTTTTGGGTGGCGGCAAGATAAAGGTTAACCAAAAGAATCGGATCGAAACTGGTCCCATCGTGCTTCCCATTCCTCCATTTATAATCCCAGGGCAAGTGACTAAAACGCAACCTGATTCTCATTTTGATACTGTCTACCTATATATCAATGCAAATTTCCCTGCCAACATCACCTGGACAGGAGGCTTTAACTACACTGATGTGGAAGAAAAAGGCATCAACCTTAATGTAGGAAGAATCCTGCCCAAGGCGGGCGTTCAGTGGAATATTACAGACTGGGCTCGCTTGCGAATGGCTTATCTTCAAACCGTAAGGTCACCAGCAGTAATAGAACAGACTATCGAGCCTACGCAAATTGCGGGATTTAACCAATTGTTCCTTGACGTCACTGGGGCAAAATCAACCGGCTACGGAATTGCCTTGGATACCAGACCTGCAGAATCACTTTATGGGGGAATGGAAATTTTCTACCGAGAATTCAACCAACCAGCTACCAACGCTCAAACTGGAGATCTTAAAAATTTCGATTTTCGGAGCGCTAGATATCACGCCTATTTGTACTGGACCCCAAATCAGTACTTAGCGGTCAGCACAGATGTTGAACTGGAAAAAGCGTATAGACCTAGTGATATCGCGACGGGAATGTTTGGAGATGGAAAGTTTATACAACTCGATACGCTAATTGTTCCTATTTCCATCCGATTCTTCCACCCATCAGGTTTTTTTGCGGGAATCAAGGGAACCTTCCTCTCGCAAAATCTTGATCTTCCAGCCAATGCAAATTTCAAGAAAGACCATGAAGACGTGGTTCTACTTGATGCCATGATGGGATACCGGTTTCCCCAACGTCTCGGAATCCTCACCGCCGAGATCCAGAATCTCACTGACCAAAACTTTTTATTTCAGAACCCAAATGTACTTAGACCGACAATCGGGAACCAACGCTTTGCTCCAGATTTAACTGGGATCGTAAATCTCACCATTGCCTTAAATTAAGCAGTGAACAGGATAACAAGTTGGATAGTTAAACAAACCCGAAGAATACTTAAATGTTTTGGCTGTAGCTAGGAGTTGGCAAAATATGGAAGGTGAAAAATTTGTGATTCGTCCCCCCCCTGAAAACGAGTGTGCTCATGGTAAATGGTTACTTTCTAACCAATGAACACCAGAAATTTTTAATGACAACTCAAAAAAAGGATAAAAAAAATGCCTGAAACCAAAGAATCCAAACCCTCAGGGAAAAAAATTAAATTATTTAATAAACCCGATGCCAGGCAGAATATACCTGTGGGATTACAGCAACCTGTTTCACCGGCAGTACAACCCATTTCAACATCCCCCCAACCTGATAGTATGGGAGCAACTGGGTTAGATTCACTGGAAAATCTGAATGATTTAGTCAAGAATGTAATTAATGCGGAGGCTACTAAATATCCCAAAGAACTCCCATGGGAAATTGGAGCCGTTTTTGTTCAATTAAGAAAGCCTGCTCCCTCCAATAAGTCCCATTGGATGGGATACAGCCTGAAGTCTGAGGGTGAAGTAAACTTAGGGCTCGATTCCACCACTGAACATCATGTAAAGATTGAAACGCTAACTGCAATTTGTACGCACAGCGTGGATCGCCCATCACCTAATACCTGGTATTACTATCCGCCAAGTGGGGGCATGTGGTGTTTCCCTTAAGTGGAGACTGAAAAAAATTTTAGTCCTAATGCCTAGGCTTAATAGCTTTTGGTGGCTGTGAGTTGGGCCGTCCACCAACTGGGTTGTTGAACATATTACGTACCAGGACTTGGATGGATTTGGGATTGTTAGGAACAACTCTCAAAGTGAGAAATCTATTATTTTTAATTTTTTATCAGGATATGTGGATCTCCGGTGACCTTGAACTATCAGGGTCACCGGAACCTGCATACAGAAAATACTCCAACTAGGTCTCCGGTCCTAAACATGAATATCATATCCTTTCTTTCGACCTGCCAAGAAATCATTCAAGATCAGCAGGCTAGTTACCAGTGTTCCCAACTCATATCCCATATCCATTCCAACCTGTCCGAGGCACAAACATCCCTGAGGGCACTGAATCCCCAAGAAAAACCAGGGGACGCGTTATTGTTTCGATCCTCAAATCTCTTCATTTTTAAATCCTGTCTTATGCCAAACCTGAGGAGACCTCCGCTTACCAATGGGGCCTGGGACGTGGTGAAAGCCTATGAAGGGCAGGAGGATAATATCTTTCACACGAGGAACAATGGAGGCCCGGAAGAGACAGGGAGGAAACATCTTACGCCTGGTAAGGTGATGCTGTTAGGACTCGATACTATTCACGCGGGTTCAAACCCTTTATCCATACCCAACTGGCGCTCCACGTTTATGGGACCAATCTTTTCTCTACCCCTCGGAGTATGTGGAATCCCTGGACAATGGAGGAGTCGCCTTTTGAGCTCAACCAATTTCTTTCGTATTCACTCACCATGATGCAACAAAACGATGCTTCAAGCATGAGAGGAACCTAAAGGAAGAACCATCCACTCAAGAAAGAGGGAATACAGCTGATTGAGTCTTTTCAAACTTGGGAAAATCTATTTATTGCTTCTTCACAAAATGTTGATTTATGAGTGTGGTCAATTCTTCAGACTCCATTTTCCCTTCACGAGTCAGCAGGAGGGCGCCATTGGAAAAGAAGTGGGTGGTAGGGTAGGTTTCGAAGTTGTGTTGTTTTTCAAAGGTGTCAGGAACCTTTCACTGAAAAATCTTTTCAAATTAAAAGAAAACCAGCCGAAAACCTCCTTGATTCGATCCCACTAATAGTGCTGATTCTCCCATATAAAAGTGACCTATTCTCCTAAGGGAAGCTACCTAATATACCCAGTTTTGTCTTTTTGGGATTCTATATACAGAGTGTCAGGACAAATGTCTTGTTCATTGGGCCAGGTCACCGTACCATCTAACACGGCAACTTGTTGGAAGTAATGAGGATCTTGGAGCTCTTGGAAAACACCAAAACTTAACAAAGGAGTGCAGTCGTACGTCCCCTCCTCCCCATTGGTGAACATAAGCTTTAGCTTATAATCATTCGTCGGAATAGCTTCTTTTATTCGTGGATTCATTTCTTATCTCAGGGGATCAATCTTGAACGGGTGCTGACCGGACGCAGCCAGTTCCCAATCTGCCACTAGCTCATCCTTATGCAATTCAATCCAAGCTTGAAGAAGTTTCATCTTTGGAATGGGGAGATTTCCTTCCAACGTTGCTCCCTCCGGAATAGAAACAACGCACTCATGTTCCTGATATTTGGCATGAATATGTGGAACGTTGTGTTGCTTGTTATCAAGGAAATACATGTACACAATGATTCCATAAAACATTGATATTGCTGGCATTTATCAAACCCCATCCATGTTGAGTTTTGACTACCGAATGAAAGCCTTTAATAGCCGATTTCTACGAACACTGCGTTGAAGGCCAAGAAATTCTATAACCTTTACCAAGTCTTAGCAAGGAACCTCAAGCTTAGTGACCGAAGAATATGTCGGGGAAGGATTGTATCAGTTGTGAAAAAATGGTGAGCCTGGCAAAGATTGAACCTTGTGACCGCTGCTTTTATTTTTCTAAGGTTTTCCCTCTAAATAGATTCGCCAAGCTCCGAAGGGCCTGATTTACAGATTCCGCATTGGGAAATCGTTCGGCTACGTCAGGATCCAGAACAACCACGCTTGATCCTTGATGGTAAGACTTGGCATATTTCCCCCTCACCCCCTGTGGGAAATCATACTCTTCCCTCATCTCCTTATTTTCAGATTCCTTGCTCATAGCCTTCCCTTTCACATTTGGTGGCAAGCCGAGCGCTTATTATTCTGACCATCTCAATGCGGTCCCTATGCGCAACCACTATTGTCTTTACCTTTGTGGACTCTCCAATTTTGATCCATCGAGATTCATTTTGTGAATGATCGGGATCTGGGCTTGTGATGGATAAAGGGTCTCCAAAAATAGTTGATACTTCCTTAAACGAAACTCGGTGTTTCGAGAAATTATTTTAGGCTTTTGTGGAGTCCCATTCAAATCACATCATAGTCGATAAAACCATATCACACGCAGAACCGAGAGGACAGATAATCCCAATTTTCAGTTTAGAAAAGACAGGGCCTAGAACTTGGAAGAGAGCTATTTGTTCTTCAAAAAATTCTGCTGAATGAGCATCGCTAATTCTTCCAGCTCAATTTTCCCTTCACGGGTCAGCAGGAGGGTGCCATTTAAAAAGAAGTGGGTGGTGGGGTAGGTTTCAAAGTTGTGTTGTTTTTTAATGGCTCGGCATTTTCCCGGCACGTGCATTTTGGCTTTGCCAAATCGCACATCTACACATTCCTTGGCAATTTGTTCCAGGATAGGGTCATAGGCCATGCAGGGCTCACAGGCGGCTATCCCATAGGCCACGACGGCTGCTGGGGCTTGCGTAAATTCCGCATAGTTTTCATCATTCACATTTTCCACAAGCCCAGACATAGCGTCTCCTTCTTCTGGCCTTTGGTTCCAGAACAGATCAGGCAAAAGAAAACCCTAAGGGAGCCTTCCGATTGCTCCACTTAGGGTTCCCTTATTAATCACACGATTAGCTTAATTTGCTTAAGGCTTCCAGAATTTCTTTATCATCCCGTGCCACTTTGATTTCTTGCACTTTGGCATAGGCCACTTTCCCGTCTTTGCCCACAATGACGGTGGCTCGCTTTGAGCAATTCAGTGGTTCAAAATACAACCCATAGGCTTTTGACACGGTCCGGTGCATGTCCGCCAACAATTTATGCTTCAATTCCAAGGAATCGGCCCAGGCTTTATGGGAAAAGAAGCTATCGCAGCTAATACCCATGATTTCGGCATTGGCAGATTCAAAGCTGGGAAAATCATCTGTTAAACATTTGTTTTCCCCTTGGCACACAGGACTCCAATCTAAGGGATAAAAGGCCAATACCACATTTTTCTTACCTTGGAAATCACTGAGTTTA
>JAJDBR010000220.1 GCA_029261275.1 Nitrospirales bacterium | reverse complement strand
ACCATTCATCAAAATTTATTTTGGGCATTTGCCTATAATATTGTCCTCATACCCCTTGCAGCCGGCATCCTTTACCCTGTCTTTTTCGGAATGGGCGGAGTGCCCACTGAGCTTCAATGGCTCTTTGGTGAATATGGATTTCTCCAACCCATCATGGCTGCTTTTGCCATGGCTCTTAGCTCTGTCAGTGTGGTTGCCAACTCACTACGCCTCAAAAATATTTCATTAACCTAATTCATCTTAAAAGGTCATTATTCCTTATGTATTCATACTGGGCTGCGAGATATCTTTTTTTTGCATTGCCGCTTGTATAGCTCGTGCCATGTCGTCCATAAGAACAGGCTTGGTTAAATACGCCTGGAGCCCCATTGCTCTAGCCTTATCCTCATTCATCGTGTAACTAAATCCAGAACAGAGAATCACCGGGAATTTCGGCCGAAAGCGCATCATTTGCTGAGCCAATATCTCTCCAGTCATACCGGGCATGGTTTGGTCCGTCACTAACACATCATAGTGATCCGGATCCTCTTTAAAAGCTTCCAACGCATCAGAGGCATTAGTAAAGACATTCACGCCATACCCTAAAGCCTCCAACATATCTTTACCCCATCGAGCAATAGAGAGTTCATCATCAACAAACATCACCATCCCCTGGCCAAAATAGGAAGCAGACGAAATCGAAACGGATGTCCCGACGTTCGGGGCCGATGTTGAACAGGGTAGATAAATGAAAAACGTCGTATTCCCACCTTCACGGCTTTCCACCTGGATGGTCCCTCCATGACTTGTGATGACACCATGAATGACCGAAAGCCTCATTCCTGTTCCTTCCCCAATCTCCTTAGTGGTAAAGAATGGGTCAAATATTCGCTTTTGAATAGTGGGAGCAATGCCCTTTCCTGAATCGGAAAAAGTAAGGCGAATATATGATCCAACTGATAGACCATTTTGCAAAAGCACATTTCCTTCGTGCACTTGAATCTGATCAAGCTTGACAAATAATGTTCCACCCGATTCGCGCATCGCATATTCGGCGTTCGTTCCGAGATTCATCACAACTTGATGAATTTGTGTCGCATCTGCTAATACCGGAGACGTGGAGGTTTCCAGATCTGCTTCTAAGGAAATCGTGGATGGAAGAGACGCTCGAAGTAATTTCAAGGCTTCTTCAATAATAGATTGAAGAAACAGCACTTTTTTCCCTGATTCGTCCTGTCGACTAAAGGTCAGAATTTGACGAACAAGTTTCTTGGCCCGATAGCCAGCCTGAAGAACTTCCTGTAAGCGGGAAACCACTCCACTGGTTCCGCTGCTTTGTGCCATGGCAAGTTCAGTATACCCAATAATTGAAGAGAGAATATTATTAAAATCATGCGCAATTCCCCCAGCTAAAGTCCCAATCGCCTCCATTTTTTGGGCTTGACGCAATTGCTCTTCACTTTTTCGTAGAGCCTCTTCCGTATGTCTCCGCTCTGTTAAGTCACGAATAAATCCACTAAAAACGAATCCCCCTTTGGAACGCACCACTGTCATAGCAAATTCAAGAGGAAATTCATGGCCATCTCGATGCAACCCGGATAATTCCGTCCGATGATTCAAAATCTCACTCAATCCAGTCCGAACATACTGTTGAAATCCTTCAAGATACCCTTCCCGATACGATAGAGGAATGACGGTCTCAACTAACGATTGACCAATAATCTCTTCGCGAAACCACCCAAACATTCGCTCGGCCTGGGAATTCCAACTCAGAATATGTCCTGTCTCCTTAAAGATGACAACCGCATCAAGAGCCGCATCTAAAACCATTCGAGTCTGTTCCTCACTGTCTCGCAGGGCCATTTCCGTATTTTTACGTTGCATAAACTGTCCGATTTGGCTTCCCACTGATAACAATTGATGCAACAAGTCCTGATCAGGCTCCTGAATTTCTCGACTAAAAAACTCCATAACTCCGTGAATGGAACCTCCTAGCTGAATGGGAAATGCAAAGGCCGCATGCAACCCCTCTTGGGCAGCCATTGGCGCTCGGGGAAAGTTCGAATCATGAACCGCATCTGGAATCCAAACCGGCTTCCCTTTCTCCCATGTTCGCCCGGGAAGACCAACCCCTTTTGAAAAAGCCATCCCTTGGGTCAGCCCCACAAATCGAGAAAACCGTTCAGGCGAAGCTCGCCATACCTCAACACAACGCAATACCTGAACCTCTGGATCGATCTGCCATAATATTCCAACGTGCCAGCCCAAGCTCTCACAAACGGCTCGAAGAATTTCGGGAGTAGCCTCTTGAATAGTTAGACATTCCGCCAAAACTTGAGCAACGGCATATTGAGCAGCTAAGCGACGTTCAGCCATTTTTTGTTCAGTAATATCTCGCAATAACACCGTAAAAAGGCGATGGCCCCAAATCGGTGCTTCCGTCATCGTCAAGGTAAGTGGGAAAACCGTCCCATCTTTTCGTTGAGCCTGAAATTCCTTCACTACACCTGACATTCGAGTAGCGCCCTGAGAGCGGTAGGTCAATAAAAATGTATCGCAGCTGTTTTGAGCAGACAAAACCAACAAGGCCTGAAAGGGTTTCCCTATGATTTCATCCTTTTGATAGAGAAACATGGACTCTGCGGTTTCATTAAACGTTTCAATGATTGAATATTCGTTAAATGTCACAATCCCTTCACCAGCACTCGCCACAATGGCTCGACTCGTCGCTTCATTATCCAGAATAATTTGGGATCCGAAATCCACACGGTAAGAGATAAAAATTCCGCCTATCAACAACGCGAGCAATTCCATAAGCTCAATGCCGACTCCCGCCTGCAAATAGGGCAACCGAATTTCTCGAAGATCAACCGTTGCCGCAACACCAAAGGAAGTTCCAGGAAATGGGACAAATGCGGCAAGAAATTTTCGCCCGTCGTCATCGGAAAGAAACTTTATTTCACGTTGACTGGAAAACTTTAAGCGACCTGGTATAGCCTCCCCTCCTATAAATATAATCTTCCCCGTGGTTCCAAAGCGATGATATTGGGCTTGCGCGTCAAAAATGCTCTTCATTCTGTCCCCTAGATCCCTACCCCGCTGACCACCTCCCCCTGCAACCTTGCTTAAGGCTTCTATGTGTTGGACATGCGCAAAGGCCAGATCGATTAACCGAACTTCCTCACGTTCTAGTGCTCCCCAATACAACCAATACAACAGGAATCCACTGGCAAGCATGAGAAGACTGCCTAAACCAAAAAAGAGCCGCCGACTATTTAGCCAACTCGCTATCATTAAAAACCTAGGCAGGAAAGGTTATGGGATTGCTTCTGATAAAAACGAAGTGGAATGAAGATGCACCAATGACCGGGATTGGAGAGGACAACCATGTTCCCTACTCCCAACTGGTGGGAAAACAAAATTCCATCAACCCAACAGAGCATTGAGAATACGTGTTTCTTCGACAAAAGTCTATGTCAGAGAAAAAGGAACAGGAATGGCCAACTGGATAATATTTTGTGAGGAATTATAATATCCAACGCATGAGTTATTGCGTGCGAAAATGGATTCGGATAGAAACGTCTCCTTCCACGGGCCGATCGCCATCCATTTACGGAAAAAACGTCCATTGTTCAAGCGCAAGCAAGCCTTCCTGGGTCAGCTCATGATGCGCAGCAGGCTGAAGTTTGACGACGGTGGCGGCTCCGTTCTTACTGACGCGGAATCTGGCTTTGAGCCAATCATCCAATTCTTTTCCCGCCAGTTGGCTGGGAATAATCGGCCAAGGCGTCTTTAGAGGAACAGGGCCGAGTTGTTGATCCTTATTTATCCGCAAACCATGAACATGGTCCATCGGAAGTGTGTCGACTTGCGCGTCATCCTCATGCTCAGAATGATGGGTGGGAAAATCCGATTGCTCTGGAAAAACAACCGTTGGAATCGTGACCAATACGCTCATTGCCACCATTAACCAAAAGATTCGAAACCGCCTCAAAGAATCAACCACCAAAGAAAAATTGTCCCCTGAAAAAATAGGAACGTGGGAGATTGGCATGAGAAACCCCCAAGCCGATGCTCCCCTCCCCACTGTTTAAAAAAACCTGTTGATCTAACACATTGATCAGATCAAACCCCACGACCGCTTTCTAGTTATCCCATAGCGAGATAACCTGGTCAATCGAAAGATTATAGGTAGTGTGAGAGGGACTATGACTTGAATTAGTCTTCTCACCAGGCTCGGCCGTCCGCAACCCTGAACCGAATAACATTTGTCCAGTTATGGTCGTATGCTCGAAAGGATGATAGGTCAAGACCGCTGAACTCGTGACCAATTGCCTATGGTCACAAAACACACCACTGCGACTATTAATGTCATCAATTTCCGCTTGTTCCAGAAGGAAATGTCCAGATTGCAACTTTTCCCCACGCCACATTCCCTCGCCCATAAAGATTTTCAAAGATCTTTGCTTTGATACTGAGATCCATTCCCCGTTGCCACCCACGTTCAAACGTAAAAAATTAAAAAGTGGGGTGGTTCCAAATTGTCCTGCCCCAGAAAAATTTTTACTCAGTTTATAAAAACCGGTCAATTCCACTGTTACCGACTCACCCAAGGCATGAGAAGAACCGACTTCGAAATAATGGGCCCGTTCCGGCGCTACAAGTTGATTCTTAAGATTCTCGGGTTCAGCCGTTGTCCCAATGGTATTCAATTGAGCAAAACGAACAGCCTCTAAATTGGGTGGCGTAAATAATCGGCCATAAAAGACGTGAAACACATGTTGAGGGGTCAAGGCATAGGTGATGCCAAACCGAGGACTCACCTGACCATCATGGGTGAGTCCTTGAATTTGATCAAACCGCACACCCACATTGAATGTCCATTGCTCCCACGGGATCCATTGATCTTGCACCAAAAATTCTTCGCGCCAACCAATTGTACGGTTATCCGCATTTCGCCCAATAACCCCGCCAGTGGGATTGCCAGCGCCATCCCGAAGAAATACGGAAAGACGCGTTTTGTTCACAGCTTGCGTGCGATCAATGTGTATCCCCGCTTTGACTAAATAATCAGGATTCAACCGATGGGTATAGTCAAGCCGTAGACCACCAGAGTATGCAAACCGATCTTGGCTACTAGCCGAAAAGGGTTCATCAGGATCGGGAGTATAGGCCAGCACATTTAAGGGATCAGTTGAGAATGTACCCCGTGTATGTCGGAAATACCCGGCCAAACTAATATAGCGTTGAGAGGTCAAATCATGTCGCCACACCAGATGACTATATTGATTCGTCTCCTTCTGAAATTCATCAATGTCTTGTGAGCGAACCGGAATGAATCCAGGATTCTGGGCCTGCATTAATCCAACCAACGTCGGGTTGACTGCCAAGTCCGGACGAGTCGGAATTTGAAACTTGGCAATCAAATTGAGAAACAACCATGTCACACTATTCTGATTATTCACTTGCCCATCACCGCGCAGAAACGTTTGGTTGCGTGCACTTTGATCATGAAAAATGGTCTTTCCTAACGTCGGAGGATTCAACCCTCGATTCGTTGAGGTAAAACTATTCTGCACATAAAATCGAAGTTTATTCCCCATTGTCCCACCATATTCGAACGACGGGTTCAGTGTTTTATTTGCCCCTCCCAAAAACTGCACAGACCCGGCTCCCGGAGTGGTGCCACTCTTGGTCGTGACTTCCAACACGGCCGTCTCACGATTGCCATATTGGGCTTCGGGACCACCCAAGATGATATCGGCTCGTTCCCAGGTTCTAGGGGAAAGAACATCCGAGAATACCGAAGAGACTGTATCCGGAATAGGCACACCGTCAATTCAAAATTGAAGTCCTGCATGCTCCTGACGAATATGTACTTGACCGAGGCCACCATCAACGGCACTCGGAAGCGTGAGTCACACCTTTTTTAATTCGATATTATTTCCTCGTGGCAGTTCTTCAATGTCCTTTCGGCTCACCGAAAAGGTTTCACTTGAGGAATGCTGTTGAATAGGTGGCAACGGTGCCAGAACCTCTAGGGTCAATTCCTGCCGAGAGCCAAGGGGCAATCTCACCTCCGTCAAGGGTTTCGGTGGAAATGTTTACAATCATCGATTCGCTGGACAAAGTTGCCTAAATCGCACGAAGAGAATAAATACCTCTGTCTGGCGCCTTAAAAATAAATACGCCCCCTTCGTTCGTTACTGGAGTATCAAGCAATAAACCTACTTGATCGCGTAGTTCAACCGTTGCTTGCGAAACACGCCGGAAATCCTCGTATTGCACCACCCCTGTCATCATCCACATGCGTTCCCCTACGTTGGAATCCCTTCCTGCGGCCAAAGCCAAACTTTCATTAAAGCAAAAATTCAAAATATATAACCCGACTAAAAAAAATCGAATATCCAATACTCTCCAAATCCACATGGATTTTTTCTCCTTTTACATCCACGAGGACCTATTTTCGTTCTCTCTAAACAAGAGAATTCCCCCTGTTCAGCAGAGGCAGAACTAATTAGGTCGCAATTGAAAATGCGGAATTAAAAATAAAAGATTAGAAGGAAAGGGACATTGGAGGACCGCGAGAATGCAGGAGACTGGAAAGGAGAGAAAGAAAAATATCGTCCTTCCCAACTGGAATGAGCGAATACACCCCAGGACCGTTGTGCCAATTGAGCAAAACTCCAAGCCAAGGAGTTACTAGTGTGCTGTTGCACCCACTGGCATAGATCGAAGTCTGAATGTTCGTGCCCATCATGATCGATTGTGGAAAAAAGAAATGATGAATTTCGAGGGCATGCCCAAAGGGAACTGAAACCACTTGCACCAAGGCAAGAAAGAGGGTCAGCCAAGCAAATAATGCGGTTGTAGGGAATATTTCATACAGGCACATCATCATCTTTCATCACAACCTAGCAATGAGACTTTTGCCTATCAATTATAATTGCAAATAATTTGCAATATAATCTTGGCAATCAAACCTGGCCAGTCAGTAACCAAAGCAGGTAGTAGGTTCATTCAACCACCACGAATTGTCAAAAGAATAAAGTCGGGAGCCTTTTTACTGCCTCTTACATCAAGAGTTACCACGAAGAAACCGAAAATGCAGTTATACGCCAAACATCATTGCTACAAGTCGGAACATTTTTGTTGTACTGCTGAAGGAACGTTTCTTATGGGATCAAGTCGTTTTTTCATTCTGTTGGGACTGTTTATAATTGGAACCGTCGTTGGCGGCCAGGCCCTTTTCAGTCGTGTCCCTTTGGACCAAGCTCTACAACAAGCACGGTCAGGCATGTCAACATCTGGAAACGTGACTCTTGGATCAGAAGATTCCATTATTCCCATGGAGCGCGAAGGCGGAGTATGGATCGTGCAGGTGGAATTCAACGATTTAACTGAAGCCAAACTCATCGTAGACACAGGGGCAACCTTCACTACGATCTCCGAAGACCTCGCCTTTGATGCCAATATCCAATCAGACCGAAAAAATCCAACTGTAAATTTGATTACTGCTGGAGGAAAGGTCCAAGCTAAAATGGGCATTGCCTCAAGGATCCGCGTAGGCTATGCGGGGAGGGACGATGTTCGTGTGGTTATCCACACAATCCCTAATCTTCCAGAAGGCACCCATGGCCTTTTAGGGCTTAGCTTTTTTGACAAGTTTATGGTTCGGTTAGATCATTCTCAACGACAACTTTATCTCACCCCCAAGAATTCCTAGCCATAGTCTGTTGTTCCTGATAATAATCCAACCTATCTTACGGGGCTAAAATTTCCCACTCTTCTTTCCTAGGTTTCTGCCACAGCCTGTGGGCTGAAATCTTTCCTTGACAGTCTGCGAAGGCAGTATGGTAATACTAGGTGTTGCTCAAACGAACAGGATATAACTATGCGATTTTTCATGTATGCAGACAATCTCAACCCTACCCAACTAAAACGACGTGCGCCAGAGCACACGTTTTTATTCAAGGCCTATATTCCTGATCACACCATCACATTCGGACGGTGGTCCAATCAATGGCGATGTGGACTTGGAACCATCACGCCTTCAGCTGGTGAGCGTGTCTGGGGCGCGGTGTTTGAATTAACGCAGGAAGATGTTCAGGAATTAGACAAGTTTGAAGGTGATCTACCAGAAGAAGCCTTCCGACATATTGAGATCCATGTTTTTACGGAGGACGACCAAAAAGAATTTGTGACAACCCATGTCGGACAAGCCATCGGAAAATTCAAGGCCAAAGATCATTATTTAGATTGGGTCATGGCTGGTGTTCGACATTGGAAATTACCTGAAGAATGTGTTGATATGTGGGACCTCTTCCGCACTCGGTAAGGTCATGTTATCCTGCCCCATTCCATCCTAACCAAAATTTTTCACATCCATAGCACGAAAAGGAGACAGTATGCCTAAGCCAAAATATCATATTCTCGTATGTACTAATTCCCGTCCGCCTGGACATCCGAAGCCATCATGTGGGTCAGCCGGGGCCCAAAATTTACTTTTGGCTTTGAACATGGGATTAATTGAAAGAGGGGTTCAACCAGGAGAAGTCCTGGTAACGGGAACCACTTGCCTGGGGCCTTGTGAACAAGGGCCCAATGTGGTGGTCTACCCAACCGGCACTTGGTATTCGCAGGTCAAAGATTCAGATGTGCCGATCATTTTGGATGAACATATCCAAAAAGGTGAGCCTGCCACACAACTCAACCCCGATTCCGTGTGGTCGTAATTCCCCCTTTTAGGAAAGTACCCGATCATGGGTAACCACGCTCCACAAGCCCAACATAAATCTCATGAAGGACACGACCTTCCCTCTCATGTTTCTCATAAGGCTAATTCTGTTTCTCTCGCCTGTCTGGTTGTCACCTGTAGTGATTCACGAACCAAGGAAACCGACACCAGCGGAAAGCTCATTTGTCATTTACTCAAAGAGCAAGGGCATACAATTAACGAATATCATCTCATTAAAGATGAACCAGAAACTATTACGAATCTACTAGAAGCAGCGGCGCACCAAATGGATAAGCAGGTTGTCATCATTAACGGCGGAACCGGCATATCCCGCCGCGATTCCACGTTTGAAGCGGTCGATCGATTTTTACAAAAACGGCTGGATGGGTTTGGTGAGTTGTTTCGCTATTTGAGCTACAAAGACATCGGCTCATCTGCTATGTTGAGCCGGGCAACAGCAGGCATCCATGGACATCTTGCTGTTTTTTCCATTCCAGGATCACAAGGCGCCGTTCGCTTGGCGATGGAGCAATTGATTCTCCCTGAAATGGGTCATATTGCCGGAGAACTCACGAAATAGTGGAGAGCCAAAAAATAATATCAATACACCATTTTGCCTTCTGCAACCATCACGACCTGCCCGCCAACTTTGATTTCCTGAATCATATCGTCATCAGAAAAGACTTGAACTAAAATTCGTGACGGACGATCAATTTCATAACCCTGCTCAATGACCACTTCGGTCGTTGGTCCCACTTCCACGACCCCATTTTTCACCAAATACGCGCCCAACGCACCACTTGCACTACCCGTCGCTGGATCCTCTGGAATCCCGATGGGGTCGGCAAACATTCGAGTATGCACCGTGGCATCCTCTTCCAAAGTCATCGTTGTATAGACCATAATGCCATTGGTGCCTAATCTAGCACAGACGTCTAGAATACCCGCATGATCCACTTGCATGGACTTCACCGCCGTCAGAGTGCGAATCGGCACAATTAACACCGGTAATCCTGTTGAAACCACCTCGACGGGGAAGGGCGAATCAGTAATAAGCGATTTGTGAACACCTAACACTTTCGCCAATTCATAAATCGTCTCCACCTGGCCCACCACCTCAAGAAATTCTGGAGAGGGTTGAGACATCACCACCTGTTCAATCTGTCCTTTTAGAATAATGAGCTCAAGCGGAAACACTCCCAAATGGCATTCATAGAATAGGTTGGTCATAGGCGACTGTAAGGGAAGTCGTTTCAGTGTGCCAAGCACATAGAACGTCCCCAACACTGGGTGTCCGGCAAATGGAATTTCTTGAGATGGAGTAAAGATACGGATCTTCGCCACCGCTCGAGTATCGGTCGGCGGCAAAACAAAAACCGTTTCCGAGAGGTTCATCTCTCGAGCAATTTGTTGATATTCGCGATCAGTTAAATCACCAGCATCAGGAAAGACGGCAAGGGGATTTCCACCAAACGGTTCATTCGTAAAGACATCAGCTTGATAAAACTGCAGCTGTTTTCGAGAATTATCCATTTGGGTAACAGGTCGCGAAAAGGGAAATGAAGGAAAAGATATGGAATCGTGTAAGCGCCTGACTGGAAGGATATGTCATGAGTTCAGGCTGTAAGAGGAAATGCCTCATACGAACGCATGAGGGGATTCCTCACATAATCTTCAACATAATTTTGCAACGAACCATTTCGAAATAATCGATTATTCGCAAACTTGGTATCAATTTTTCGCAGGAAACGCACTTTCACACCTGTCATTTTCACAAACTCATCGATATGCACCCCCGCGATATCTCGACCAGAACCTCGACCAGATTCTACAATGCATTGAGGAATATAGACATATTTTTCATTAGTGAGACATTTGGCAATATCGTTAAGGGTCAGCAACACGGTGCAGTCAGAATCTCCACCCAACGTGGCATTCGGAACATGTAAAAATTTAGCTCGACTTTTTCGAAACATACTTAAAATTCGATATACACTCCCCGCCATGACGACTGGATCACGTTTTTTCAATTCTAACGAATCAAACATACTAATGATTCGCCGCCGATTGAGAAAAGCCGTAACATAGGCCTCAGTGTGAATCGTGGTTGAATTCGGCAGCCCCGCATCATAGATTTTTTCCGCTTCAACCGGTAGATATTGTCGGCCTTGACGCATCATAGTTTTTGTGGATTCCTTAATGCCACCCACCGGCGTCAGACAGCCCATCCATAACACACACTTCGAATTGATTTTGGAAATGGTTTTAGCATCTTCAGACATCGTATTTTGATCAAAGGCATAAAAGTTCGCAGAGGAAACCGCAGGGCCATCCAACACTTTCATGAGATGCTTCACTGAAGGAGCATGCGGCATCATTTTTTGTCGATATGCACCCAGTGTAATTACGGACAATTCAAAATTAATGCGTCCAGGATATTGCTCAACTAAACGATGAATCTTAGGGACATGCACAAATCCGACCGTAAAGAACTGAACATTCTTATCAGTATGGATCAAAAAATCTTCCAGCCATTCCATCGCTTTAGGATGCAGGAAAAGATCTGTCCATTCCATGAATTCATTCCCACCCAAGCACCAAAACTGCAGCGGGTCCGTCGGCCGGGAATTGATATAGTTCAACATAAACTCCCAGTCTTCCTGAGTCGTTTTTGGAGGGTCTAGCGTTTCCCGGTAGGAATGATCCAATTCATAACAAAATTCACATTTGACTGGGCAGGCCTTCCCAAGACTAAGCGGGATCTTTCCAGCATCCATCTCTCGTTTCAACACGTCACGGTAGTTCTGCTGAGCAAATAGCTGCGGCGCTTTTAGGAGGGGAAGTTCACGCGACATAAAATTCATCTTTCGAAATATTTTGTCAGTTCGAGATCAGGGAAAAATGTGCATTGACAGGAAGACCAATCATCTGAAAAACTTGAGCCACGCATTATTGTTCAGATCAAAAACTATTCTTCATAATGCCTTCTCCAAATCCATTGCCATCTATAGCCCTTGAGAAAGCCCTACAATTATTCAACCTTTCGCGACCTTTTACCCAAGAAGCATTGACCCAACTCTATGAAGAAGCTCGTCGGACATGGTATCCGTCCCGTTATGCTGGTCTCACCAATAACCCTGGGAAATATATGGAAATGTACAAAAAAGGAGAGGCCAAAACCAAAGAAATTCAGGCAGCGTATCAATTACTCCTGGATTACTTGGATACCCAGGAGAAAACCTAGTCGACTTCTCCTTCTCGAAATCTCTGTCTATCAGAACTTCTTTCTTCAGGATAGCCCAGAATTGCATCTCAGAAATATAGACTCGTCGCGTTAGGGAGCTGCGTGACTCACCACACGTGACATACCCGATTCCCCAGTTGCATCATTGTCGGCCGGACCATGAGCAACTGGCCAAGTCACGAGGCCTTGCACCCCATCAGTTCGTGGCTCTTCCTTCCCAGCTTCCATGGCGTAAATTTCTGGAAGATAATTGGTACCATATTTCGAAATATAGAGGAAGACATGCTCGCGAGCGTTCACGCGAACGGCCCAGGGCTCAAAGTCTTTCTGATAAAACTCTTCGGCCTTTTTCATCGCGTCTAAACAGGTCATTCCACCAGGTTCGTTCAGCGTATAATAATAATCCAAGGGCATATCGTATTCGTCTTGTTTATGAATCGTGATGCCAAATTTATCAGGATTCCTAACCATAGGCGTATGGCGATACGCCACAAAATAAAATAATTCAACCGAGTGAATATACCGCTTATTGTCCAAGAGAAATTGGCGAGTATCTTCAGCTTCATCATGTGTTTCACCAGGAAATCCGTAGAAGGCCATCACATGATTCCAGATCCCCGCTTTGGCCGCCTCTCGCAAATTATTCTCAATCACAGACTTTTTGGCATGTTTATCCATGAGCTCCAGCACACGCTCGTTAGCCGACTCCATCCCATAATAGAGCGTACAACAACCAGCTTCGACGGCCTGCTTCCATATTTCAGGATCTTGTAATGTTTCCTCAAACCGAATCAGGGTGGTCCATTTAATCTTCACTTTTTCTTGCACTAAAAGTTGCGAAACTTTTTTCAACAACGCCGGTGGATATGATTCATCAGAAAACAGAAAATGTTTCGCGTCGTATTTGTCTTGCAAGGCCTTAATCTCTCGCACCACGTCCTGCGCCGGTTTTCCACGATATTGATCAAAGTAGCCTTGGCCATGATCACAAAACGTACACCGCCCCCAATAACACCCTCTCGTCGCCAGGTAAGGCAAAATTCGCTCTGGCACAAAATACATATCGAGCGGCAACCCATCAAAATCTGGAAGAGGCAATGCGGTTGTTTTTTCAGTATAAATTTCTGCATTGACCTTAACCTGGCCATCTTGATACCACATGAGGTTGGGCACCTGTTCCCAGGAACGTTCACCGGCCAACGCTTCTAACAGCCAAAGCAGCGCATGTTCACCTTCATACAAAATTGCCGTATCGAAGACTTGTGCAAAAAACTTCTCCTGTTTGGGCAAATCCTCTTGCAAGCGCGTGATCACATTTCCACCAACCGTTACATGAATGTCCGGAAATTCCGTTTTGATCATTTTGCAAAAGGTCATCCCTGCCAACAATTGCATCTGTGTCCCAATAGAAATCCCAATGACTTCGGGTTGCTCCTTATGAATGGCAGGAAGGACGAGTTGCCGACAGACATCACGGTAGATATTGACACTTTCATCTTCCAAGCTTGCCAATACTTCGGTCGACACTCCTGAACGATATCCCAAATTACTTTCCATGGGGTAAAACACGAGGGAAGCAGGGAAATAGGCTGCCGAAATATATTGCATCGCATCGCGGAAAATATTGAGCGCCCCTTCCAGTTTTTCAGCCTGATAAAACCCTTCTCCCCTCACAATGGCTTTCGCCTCTTCGGCTTGCTCCGCGAGATCGATCACATCAACATGATCTTGAGCGCGAAGACAGGTCAAACGCCCACGCTCCACATCGGTTAATTGTTGCCGGCCTTCTCGCTCTTCTAAACCTCGCCGCTGTTGATCCATTCGCATCTTCACCCAAATGAGAAAAGTGTCGGTGAAAAGCAGATCATACATTTCGATATTAATGTCTTTTTGAATGACCTCATGCCCATGTTCACGGAGGACTGCGGTGAGACTGGGGAGCGCGAGGTACGGCGCGGTAGGAACCCATTCCGGCGGGAACAGGAGCATTGTCTTAAACGTTCGGCGAGGCTTGGTGGTCGATGTCGCCCCGTCAATATCAATGAGGGTATCAGTCATCGTCATCCCTTCCTAATGGTTAAACCGAGGCGAGGTTCGAGGAAGGATCTTGTGAGCCTAATTGAAACTGCAAGGTTGGCAATTTATTGGAGCCAAAATGCGACACATAGAGAAAGACATATTCACGAACAAAGATTTTCAAATCCCACCCGGCATAATGATTTTGCTCAAATTCCTCAAAGACCCGTTCGGCATCTTCAATACTCAAGCCTTCTTTGACCGTAAAGTAATAGTCCATGGCTAAATCCCATTCAGGATTCTGATAAAAGGTAATGCCGAATTTCTCTGGATTCTTTGCAACCGGAGTATGTTTGCTCAAATCAAAGGTACCAAACCCGATCGAATGCACATGCTCACGATTGTCCTCTAGGAATTGGGTTGAAAACTTGGCGTCTTCATAGGTTTCTCCTGGAAACCCAAAAAAGCCCATCACATGATTCCATACCCCATGCCGGGACGATAGCTCCAAACTCTGTTGGATAATGTCAGTGGTCGTCGCCTTATCCATGAGTTGTAAGACCCGCTCACTCCCCGATTCATAACCCATATGCAAATACTTGCATCCCGCATCTTGCGCGTCCTGCCAAATCTCATCTGATAACAAACTTTTTTCAAATCGAATATGGGTGGTCCAGGCAATATCCAACTTGGACTCCACCAATTTTCTGGTTACTTTTCGGAAGAGTGCCGGCGGATAGGACTCATCGGTGAAATGGAAATGACGGGTCTGATATTTGTCTTTTAAAAAGGTGAGTTCGTCGATGATTTGCCAATCTTTTTTCGTACGATACCCAGAAGTATAGCCCTCACCATGATCGCAAAATTCACACCGTCCCCAATAACAGCCTCGCGTCGCTAAATACGGCAAAATTGGCTCAGGCACGAAATATTTTTCCATCGGCAAACCGTCAAAATCCGGAGGAGGCAAGGCTCCCATATTCTCAGCAAAGGTTTCACTATTCACATGAATGCCTGCCTCATCTCTGAAAATGAGATTGGGGACATGCGAGAGTTCGGTCCCATTCGCAATGCCTTCCACCAAACGCAACAGAGCGGTTTCCCCTTCATAGACAATGGCGCTATCAAACAAGTCAAATAGTTTTGGCGTGTCTGGTAGGACATCACGGAATCGGGTGACGGTATTGCCACCAATCGTGACATGAACATTCGGAAACTGTTCTTTAATCAGCGAGCAAAAGGTCATGGAAGAAAACAATTGTTGGCGAAGCACAATCGAAAGTCCTATAACCTTGGGCTGTTCGGCAATAATGGCTGGTTTCAAGATGTACTCAAACACATCACGATACACATTCACTTGCGTATCATTCACCGCGGCCAAGACCTCGGACGACATAAAGAGCTTATAGGATAAATCCGTCTCCATCGGGGGCATACAAATCCTGGCTGGGGAATACACCAACGAAATCGTGGCAGTCACCTCTCGAAACACCCCAATCGCCCATTCCAGCTTCTCACCATCGTAAAATTCTGGCGTACGCACTATGCGTTTGGCCTCCTCGGCCTTTTCAATCAGCTCTCCGATTCGACTCCGAGAACAATCACAGAGGGCAAGCTGCAACTCAACTTCAGCGTCTGTTAAATCTCGATCCCGGGCAATCTTCTTTAAACGATCTAACTGCTGGGGAACCTTTTTCAGCACTCGTCGTAGAAAATCCCCACTAAAAAACCAATCATACATATCGAGATTGACGTCTTTTTGTACCACCTCATGCCCAGCCTCACGCAGAAACGCCGTGAGCGTGGGAAGACTCAGGTAAGGCTCGGAGGGATACCAATCGGGAGGGAAGACCAACATGACCTTCGCCTGGTTCCCTGGACTAACAGATTTCTGTAGGGGTTGAGCTTTGGCTCGAAGAGGACTAATCAAACCACCTTTGTCATAATTGATTCTCATCTATAATTCCTAGGTAAAAATATGAATTATCTCGCGTTGGAAAATATCCGAGAAAGACCACATCCAAACAAAGGCTCACCAGAAAAGTAACTCTTTGATTTATCGATAATTTTTTGGCAAACCCATTGTGCATTCTAAGTCCTTGAAAAAAGGATGGTCAAGGGTACAGGTGAAATGAGCCGCTGTCGGGCAACCCATCAAAATTGACCAAAAAGGCCCTATCGATTACCATATGTAGTCTTATATAAACAGTCCCGCCTAAAAAGCAGACTTTTTCAACCACAACTGTCGACCTTCCTTTTCAGGAGAAAAGGACTGTGTTATGAGGAATCAACCATGAATGCCATGACTGTGCCTGAATCGCGAAATTGGATGTCGTACTTGATGGACTCGTTAGTCAATTCCGGAGCTATGCCAGCCTGGGAAGCCCTGGAATACCTCACGACAAACCTGGTGGGCGAAGCCCCAAACCCTCATTTACATCATTCCAAATCCCCCTATGAAACTATTCAACAGTTCTTCCATCGTGTCTATGGCCCTATTGTAGAGGCCGCGTCACGAACAGTTGAAGTCCCCAAACAGGCCATGATTCATATGTTTACCGACATCAGCCTGATGGGAAAGTCAGCCGTCTTAGTAGTGTATTACCCCGGACAGAACCAGCCACACCAGTTATTACTTCTCGATTCCATCCCTGCCTGGGATATCGTGTTTGAATCCTCAGCTGCATTTAATGAATGGGCCGAAGAGCGATTCGGGTGGATTGTGGCAGCGCTGAAGACGGAGGCACACCGAGATGAACCAGCTCCAGTTGAACCAGTCGCGGACTTGCAATCGGTTTTGGTGGAATACTAACCACCGACCCTGCTATGGTGCGAACCAATGCCAACCAACGTCCTACCCAAAGACACCCCACGAAGCCGAGGCCCTGAGCCAAAGCAAGGTTTTGGTGAAAAACAGGAAGAACTTTTGGCCGAGGGGGAAGAAGCCTTGAAAGAAAAAGAATCAGACCTCGCCGACCTCGAAACCCAAGCCCTTTGGGAATCCCAAGAAATCGGCAACACCAGTTGGTCCGGCGCCGATGGCACACGATATTCAGACCCACACTAACACTAGAATCTCATATAGGGGTCAGACTCGACTTATATTCTTTACTCAACGTTAGGTTCTTAGGACAATGAATTCTTCCTACCTCTTAATTTGGAGCGTTGCACTCATCCACAGACGAGCTTCCTCATGAAAACGGAATTTCAAGGAAATTGTGGAGAATGGACTGACAAGCTAAGGACCTGACGTTGTCGGGCCTTCATATTTCATGAACCAGCTGAGGTGTCACCAAGATTCGTTGGAGAAAGTTTTTAAGAAACAGCGTCTGAACTGTCTACCTTGAATTCCTCGGCCATCTGAACAATCCCCAGCAAAGAAGCAATCCCAATCAGGTTTTATTTGGATCGTAGCCTAGATTGGGCGAGAGCCAGCGTTCGACTACTGAGATTTCCATGTCTTTCCGCTTGGCGTAGTCTTGGATTTGGTCTTGTTTCAATTTTCCAACTGAAAAGTATTTGGCTTGGGGATGCGCAAAGTAGAATCCGCTCACTGAGGCCGCCGGATACATCGCATACGATTCGGTCAATTGAATGCCAATATTTCTTTCAACCTGCAGCAACTCAAACAAGTGCTGTTTTTCCGTATGATCCGGACAGGCGGGATAGCCGGGCGCAGGGCGAATGCCACGATATTTTTCTTGAATGAGTTCCTGGTTGGTCAATTGTTCGTCTTGTCCGAAGCCCCATTCCTTCCGCACTTCGCGATGCAACCATTCGGCAAAGGCCTCGGCTAATCGATCGGCCAGGGCTTTGGCCATGATAGAGTTATAATCATCATGATCTTCTTCAAACCGCTTGCAGACGGCTTCCACTCCAATGCCAGTTGTGACGGCAAACCCACCAATATAATCCGCTTTGCCACTGGACTGCGGTGCCACGAAATCAGCTAACGCATAAAGAGGATCACCCTTGGGCTTTTCACTTTGCTGACGCAACGTATGAAAGACGGAAACCGGTTCCGAACGCGTTTCATTGGCATAAATGGTGATGTCATCTCCCTGGCTGTTAGCGGGAAATAATCCATATACGCCTTTCGCAGTGAACAATTTCTTATCAATGATTTCTTGCAAAATCTTTTGTGCATCATCAAAGAGTTCTTTAGCCTTGGGGCCAACGACGGGATCCTCGAAAATTTTCGGATATTTCCCCCGTAATTCCCAGGCCTGAAAAAATGGCGACCAATCAATGATGGGAACAAGGGTTTCTAATGAGACATCTTCAAGAACTTTAGCACCTAGGGAGTTTGGTTTGGGGAGGGCCGTCGTCTCCCAATCAATGTCCACGCGCTGTTTTCTGGCGTCTTCTAACGAGACAAGTTTTTTGGCTGAGGTTTTGGATTCATAGGCTTCACGGGTTTTCTGTTGTTTCTCTTGAATATCTTTAATAAACGCCACTTTATCGTCTTGGCTCATAAGCTTGCGCACAACATTTACCGCTAAGGACGCATCTAAGACATGTACGACCGGGCTTGTATATCCTGGCGCAATTTTTACGGCCGTATGGGCCTTACTGGTAGTGGCTCCACCAATGAGCAAAGGGACGGAAAAACCTTCTCGGGTCATTTCTCGCGCATTATGGACCATTTCATCCAACGAGGGGGTGATCAGTCCACTGAGACCGATGATGTCAACCTTTTCTTCACGAGCCGTTTGTAAGATTTTATCGCACGGGATCATGACGCCTAGATCAATAATTTCATAATTATTGCAGGCCAGCACGACTCCCACGATGTTTTTCCCAATATCATGCACATCGCCCTTGACGGTTGCGAGCAAGATTTTCCCTTGACTTCGACTCGCGCCTTTTTCTTTTTCCGCATCCATAAAGGGCAACAAATACGCCACCGCCTTTTTCATGACCCGCGCACTTTTGACGACTTGTGGCAAAAACATTTTCCCCTCACCAAAGAGTTCTCCAACCACATTCATGCCATCCATTAAGGGCCCTTCAATGACATCCAGAGGCTTATTGAGTTTTTGACGGGCTTCCTCGACATCTCCATCGATAAATTCGACAATTCCCTTAATCAAGGCATGCGAAAGTCGTTCTTCTACCCTTCCCTTGCGCCAGGCATCATCTTTCACAACCGTTTTGCCTTGCTGCTTCACCGTCTCGGCAAAGGTCACTAATTCCTCGGTAGCTTCCAAGCGACGATTCAACAAGACATCTTCCACCAGCTTAAGCAGGTCTTTGGGAATTTCTTCATAGACGCCCAATTGCCCCGCGTTCACAATCCCCATATCCAAACCAGCCTTGACCGCATGGTAGAGAAAGGCCGAATGCATGGCTTCACGCACTACATTGTTACCTCGGAACGAGAATGAAATATTGCTCACGCCTCCACTGACTTTACAAAACGGCAACGTGGCTTTGATCTGCTTCGTGGCTTCAATGAAATTCACGGCATAGCCATTGTGTTCTTCCATGCCAGTGGCCACAGTCAAAATATTGGGATCAAAAATAATGTCTTCTGGTGGAAAATCCAGCTGATCCGTTAAGAGTCGATAGGCTCGCGTACAAATTTCTACTTTTCGTTCAAACGTATCCGCCTGCCCAGATTCGTCAAACGCCATAATGACTGTCGCTGCGCCATACCGTTTAATGAGTTTGGCCTGTTCAAGAAATTTCTCTTCGCCTTCTTTCAGGCTGATGGAATTGACCACACCTTTTCCCTGAATACATTTCAAGCCCGCCTCAATGACGGACCATTTCGAGCTGTCAATCATCACAGGCACTCGCGCAATATCTGGCTCCGAACCGATCAAGTTCAAAAACTCCACCATGGCCTTTTCCGAATCCAATAGTCCTTCATCCATGTTGACATCGATGATTTGCGCTCCCCCTTCCACTTGCTGACGCGCGACAGCGAGGGCTTCTTCCAACTCGCCGTTCAAAATTAATTTGGCAAATTTTGGCGATCCCGTCACATTGGTGCGCTCGCCAACATTGACGAAATTGGCCTCGGGCCGAATGGTTAATGGTTCAAACCCACTTAACCTCGTCATACGGGGAATATGGGTTTTCTTGTGGGGTGCGCAATCCTTCACGCCTTCCGCAATGGCTCGAATATGTTCGGGTGTACTCCCGCAACAGCCGCCGACGATATTGACCCACCCTTGGGTCGCAAAGTCTCGAAGATCCGCGCCCATTCGTTCTGGCGTCTCATCAAATCCCCCAAACGCATTGGGCAATCCCGCGTTGGGATAGCAGCTAATATAGATGGGAGCCACCCTGGACAGCTCTGCGATATAGGGGCGCATTTGCTTGGCCCCCAACGCACAATTAATTCCCACGCTCAAAAGATTGGCATGGGCAATGGAATTCCAGAAAGCTTCAATCAACTGGCCAGATAACGTGCGTCCACTAAGATCCGTAATCGTCACAGATGCCATGATGGGAATCTCTCGGTGGATCTCTTCGCAGTATTGGGCAATCGCAAAAAACGCGGCCTTGGCATTCAAGGTGTCAAAAATGGTTTCGACCATGAGAAGATCGACGCCCCCTTCGACTAAACCCCTGACCTGCTCATAATAGGCCTGAGATAAGTCATCGAATGTAACCGCACGAAAAGCCGGATTATTGACATCTGGCGACATGGAAGCCGTGCGATTGGTTGGGCCTAACGCACCTGCCACAAAACACTGCCGACCTGGTTGTTCCGCCTCGACTCGAGCGGCAGCCCTCTTCGCCACCTGAGCCCCTGCCACATTGAGCTCATGTGCAAGGGTTTCCATTTGATAATCAGCCATGGAAATGGCGTTGGAATTAAAGGTATTCGTCTCGATGATATCGGCTCCGGCCTGAAGATATTGAACATGAATATCTTCGATGATCTTTGGCTGTGTCAGGACCAGCAGGTCATTATTGCCTTTCACATCACACACATGATCCGCAAACTGGGTTCCGCGAAAATCTGTTTCATTCAAACTATGGTTTTGAATCATCGTCCCCATAGCGCCATCCAGCACCAGGATTCGATTATTCAAGAACCCTTCCAATTGTTCATTCATATTTGTTCTCCCAAATGCTCATGTGCCACGCTTGCTGCTTAACTACCTTTGGCCTCTCAGGCCTTTTCCACATCTGAATTTCTTGACTTCAAGGATTTTCAACAAATAGGATAAATTATTACTTACCTGAGTTTTGCTATGCAATTCCTTGATCAGTTATGTAAAAGAACTCTCTCTCAGCGCCCCGTTCTCGCAATCACGTTTCTTTTTTGTGTAGCGACGATTACCGGCTTCCCTGACAGATCCCTTGCCAAACCCTATTTCGAAGATGGATTCTTGGGTCTCACTCAAGACGAATTGCGCACTCAACTGGGCACGCCCATGGCCGTTCGTTCCCGGAAAGCCGCACTTCGTATCTTTAGCTATTACACCTTTAAAGATTGGCAAAAATATTTCAATTATTTAGTTTCCCCAGAAAATGGGGAAGACGTGTATACCTATACACGCAATGGCATTCAAGTCCGATATTCCTTTACCTATATTCCTGACCTCAATGAAGGCAAAGACTTTCCCACCCTGTATGTACGGCAATGTGAAATTGAGTTTTCTCCAGCCGTCTCATTAGAAACCATTCAGTCACTTGTCCCAGAATTTGTTCCCCCTTACACTCAGACTGCTCCAGCGTTTCGTTCCAATTTGTGGGTATTGGTATTTAAAGGTCCTCCCTCTCCCGAAGCCTCCTTCATTGTCAAGGAACGCGGTCGAGAAAAGTTGTCCTGGTCATTAGCCTACCAAATGTTTGCGGTGAATGGGATTCCTGAATATCTTTCTTCCAAAACGCCTATTGATCGGTTAGAAATCACAGCACAAAGCCTTCAACTTGTCCGACAACGCCAACGCTTAACCCATGAACCCATCAACAATCCTTTTTCACCGGAATTTCACCAACCACCACCCATTGAAAAACCGACCGTCAATACCATTCCTCGCCCGCAATATGAGGATTAAAAAAAATCATCCTAGAATATCTCCTATCAATCTAGAGAAATCGAAGGTCTCGCTCTTCACCTATCGATAGATAGCCTTCTCCCCATTGTCCCTCATCATACAGACTCCATTCCCCCGTATGACCTTCTGGCTTTAATCGAATCCCCCAATTGCCCCCAAAGATAATAAATGTGGCACCTGCGCCTGAATCTTCCACCTGTTGCGCGTAGACAGGACAAAGCGGCTGGTCAGGATCATCACACCATCCAGTGACATGACACCATTCCCCTCGAAATTGTCGCTCATACGACTTGACATGTGTCAGGAGACGAGGAGGGCCCATTTCATTAAACCTGACAAAGTAGGCCCCCTCAAAATTCGGATTATTTTCCACTTCGATAAACATACAGACGTGCCCTTGACCCCTTTTCAAACCCACTGATAGAGTGTTTTTGAAATTCTCTGAGGGCCCACAATAAAGCAAGCCCCCCAACTTTCCTGATACATCGGAATCCTCTTATTTACTAGAGCCTATGCCGCTCGCAAGCAATCAAACCTCCCAGACGTCTCCAATCCCCTGGATTTGCCGACGACCGGTTCGAATCAGCCTCTATCTCCTCTTAGGGGCCTTTGTTCTCTGGATGTTAGCCTGGGGCATTGTCCCTCGCTTACAAGATCCTACGGGTGAACAACATGTCCAGGACAAGAAGGTCATGGTTGGCATGAGTCGAGAACAAGTGATGAAAGCCTGGGGGGGTCCCTATCAAATGAATGTCAGCTACACAGAAAAAGGTGTTCGTCGAGAAGAATGGGTCTATGAAGACTGGATCGATAATAGCACGATTAAACACCGATATTTATATTTTGAAGAGGGCAAACTCTTAGGAGGATGGCACTAACTTTTCCAAACCTCTTATTCCCTGCTCATCCTCTTCCCACCAGTCTCCCTCCATACTTCTTATTAAGGAGTTTCAGTAATTTGCATCCGACGCTCCCTTCCAGGACCACCAGAAATAATCAAGACACGCTTCCATTCTCTTACTTGATAGACTGCCCAGGCATTGCCTTGTCCCTTATAATAGGCTTCTGGGTCTTCCCCCTTTGCACTCAAATACGTGGGGTCCATAAATCCCTCATCCATCACGTATTCCATGAGATTATCTGTTGTCAGCCCCTGACCTTTTAACGCGATATCGGCTAATAGTTCCAAAATGCTATGAGGATCTGCGATACTGACTGGTTCCATAGTTACAGACTCCATGAATATGTGATATTCTACTCTTAATAGGTTAGCCTACCTCATGGTATATCGATTGAGTCATCAGGGACAACCCGCACAGTAAAAAGACTGAACTCTCCAACCCATCATTAAATTTAAATGTTTAACACTCTTAGCCCAGAACAATTTCGCGATCGCATATTTGATGTCCTTCGCCGCAAACAACATTGGGGGACATCGTATTTTGAAAATAGCACAATCACAAAAAAACAATTAAATATTTATTTTCATCAAGAATATGTCGTTTATGTCCGAGACTTTTCAATTCTTCTAGCACAAATTCTTGGAAAAAATCCTCCATGGGAAGCACGCCGCCGCCTTGCCACCATTATTTATGAAGAGGAAACTGGAGGATTTTCCTTAGGTCGGCCCCATCAAGAATTATTTCTTCAGATGATGAAAGGCCTTGGGTTCAACCGAGCAGGATTTCGAGATGTGGAATTATTGGCTCCCAGCCGAGCATACCGAGAATGGCTCAACCATATATGCCAAGAAGATGATTGGACTCTCGGCGCTGCTGCCCTCACTATTTTCATTAAAGGGACATCGGGTGATCCTGAAGAGGTGTTATATCCAAAGGCCCCACAAAACCAAGCTGAGATTGAAGATTTAATTAAAAAATCCCCGCTTTTCCAGCATCAAGGCCTTACACCTGAATCGATGGATTACATTCGTGCTCAGCACATGTTTGCCCCAGGAGCTAGAAAAGTCATTTATGATATAATTATCCACCATGCCACTGAAACCGAACAACAAGCCCAAATCCTCTTACGATTGGAAGAAGCCTTAACCTTATGGGGGCGCTATCAAGATGGGATTGCACGGGCTTGTGGAATTCGGCAAAAATAGATCCATCCTTCAAATTCCTGTAGTGGCCCTCTGATATCCCTTCACCGGTGCCGGTGCCCATGAGCAAATTCACCTCTATTTAAAAGGCATATGGTCTTTTCCTTTTGAGAACCAACCGCTTCAGAATGCCGCAAAATGTGTTATTTAAATTCTGTGGATTGCTCACCACTATTTTGTTTTTTATCATTCAATGTACATGGAGCCCTGAAGTACAAACACTCATTCATAGCAGCCCAGAAGGGAATGTCGCCCTACAAACTTCTAGCGAATTTAAGGTGCCGCCCCAGCATCCCCATATTTTTTCAGAATCACTCATCAAACAGATCTTGACAGGAATTTCACTGAATCAAGAACTGGGCATTCTCCAAGAGCTATTTATCTCTGACCCTGAACCATCTCCTGTTTTTTCTCGCGCTCAAATTGATTTCTTGGCTCCACATCTTGTGGAAGCCTTCTCCAAATCAACATCAGAGGAACTCATTTCATTCCAAAGTCTAGGGGATACAGAGGGCGCAGCTCAGGCAAATGGCAGCATCGCTGTTTTCTCCCCAAGCACCTTTTTCCTGACCTTACAAAACACAGGGAGTTATCCAGGAAATCCATCCAAAATGGCGGCATCATCACGAAATCTTCAGAAAAACACGACGCTCATATTTCTCCAGAAACAGGCCATGCTAGAACCAAAAGACGCTCAACGTTTGGTGAACATTTCTCTTGAAAATTTATGGATTGCCATTGATTATGCCGTTCTCAATTCCCAAATGGAAAACGAACACAAGGGAAAAGAGAGAAAAACGACTGCACCCACAACCCCCCTCAAGACAGAAGAAACTCAACCAAAGCTGAATACCTTGCAGAAGGAGTTAGAGGACCTCCGAGAAAAGGTTGGTGAGCAGGCGGAAGAAATTCGACGGCTTCAGCAAACGGCTCCTCAGTAAACAACGAGCGAAGGACATCAATCCATTCAAGTCCTGAGAAATCTCATAAGATGATGAGGGTTTTGGAAAATCCTTTGGCCATAACTTCCATATGTGTAAATCGAATCCTGATGGAAAAGCCCCAATTTTTGCTTTAATCCTTCGTCCACATTTCACCGACCGGACAGCACCCCTCGACTTTGCCTACCATTGAGGGCCTTCGCCAACACATTTTTATGGGTTCTTAGGGCACACGCTCCATTATTTACCTCAACATCCATATATACCCTCTCCCAATTCCTTCCCTAACAGGGAGTGTACAATAATCATTTAATTCTTCTGCTCGTTCACTTAGTTGCCTTCCGTCCTGCCACGTGGGAGAACGCTTAAATAAATAGGCTGGCCTTGTCTGAGCCTAGCGAGTTGACCCGCCCACCTCTATAACCTGCGTTCACCTAATCTAATAAAGCCAGACGTGACGTCAATGGCTTTGGGACCTTTCCCCAAAAGAATCGGACATCGGCACTCTGGTGAGGGCCCGGCATATACATAATTGTCATGAGAAACCCTGGTTCACACTAGGTCAAAGTAAGAGAAAGATGGATACCCACTAAATTCTGCGGGTATGCCCACTTGGCTTGTTAAGACTTGGGGAGGATGCTGTCAGATAGCAATGCCTTGAATCCTGATTCATTCAGTACCGTCACATTTAAGGATTGCGCTTTTTCAATCTTCGACCCAGGATCCCTGCCGGCCACAACATAATCGGTCTTCTTACTCACACTCGTCATCATGCGTCCTCCCAGTGATTCAATTTTCTGCTTTGCTTCGTCCCGAGTGAAATCTTCCAGAGTCCCAGTGAGAACAAATGACACTCCTGCAAAAGGTTGAAACAATTCCCCCAGCACAACTTCAATTTCTTCAACGTGAACCCCTAAATCTTTCATCCGCTGAATGACATGAAGATTTCGTTCTTCTTGAAAAAAACTTTTCACGCTCGCCGCTATCTCTGGCCCAATTTCATGAATCGCTTGAAGATCTTCTTCCGAAGCTAGTTGAATCTTTTCTAGTCCTCCATAATGTTGAGCTAGAACTTTCGCGATATGCGAACCCACATGTCGAATACCTAATCCGATTAAAAATCGTGGTAACGCCGCCTCTTTACTTTTCTCCAAGCCGTCCATTAATTGAGTGGCCGATTTTTCCGCAAACCCCTCAAGCCCCAGGAGTTGTTCTTTTTTTAAAGTATAAAGATCGCCAAGATCCTTTACTAATTCTTCATCGACAAATTGTGCAATGGTCTTCTTCCCCAGCCCATCAATGTTCATCGCTCCTTTTGACACATAATGCTCAAGTGATCCTTTGAGTTGAGCAGAACAGACCGTTTGACCTGTGCAATACAAGACGGGACCTTCTTGAAGAGTATGGGACTGACAGACTGGACATTGCGCTGGCGGAATAAAAGGCTCTGTCCGTTGCTCTCCTGGAATGTCCACCCGCTCCAGGATATCAGGAATGACATCCCCCGCCCTTTCGACCTTCACGGTATCCCCCACCCGCACATCTTTCCGGGCAACTTCCTCCACATTATGCAACGAAGCACGACTGACGGTGACCCCACCAATGTCGACTGGATCTAACATGGCAATCGGTGTGAGCGCACCAGTTCGCCCGACCGACACGGCGATGGCCCGTACTTTCGTCAGTTCTTTTCGGGCAGGAAATTTATAGGCAATGGCCCATCGTGGACTACGAGATTTTTCTCCCAGCTGCCGTTGCCAATCAAAGCGATTGACTTTAATCACAATCCCATCGATTTCAAAGGGAAGTGAGTCTCGCTGGTCAGCCATAGTACGATGAAAAGCCAAGGCCTCCTCAATGCTTGGACAATTTTGGCGGAATTGGGGAATTGGGAGTCCCCAGGCTTCTAAACAGAAAACCGCATCAAAATGGGTAGCAGGCTTACCCTCTCCATCATTCATGAAGTCATAGCAGGTTATCGTTAATGGTCGTTTCGCTGTGAGTTGTGGATCTAATTGTCGCAATGTGCCGGAAGCTGAATTGCGCGGATTCGAAAAGGGTTCTTCACCCAACTCAGTCAATCGTTGGTTGAGTTGATGGAAATCAGGGAGTCTAATGAAGACCTCCCCGCGCACCACTAAGTGGGGGGGGAATCCTGTGCCTTCTTTTAATCGTAATGGCAATGTACGAATCGTCCGAAGATTATGAGTCACATCTTCGCCAATGGTACCATCACCGCGTGTGGCGCCACGGACAAACATACCTTGGACATACGTCAGTTCAACGGAGAGTCCATCAAACTTTGGCTCCGCCGAATACCCGACTTCGGCTTCATCTAAGTCACGGCGGACGCGTTCGTCAAACGTACGGACGCTATCTTCCGACATTTCGGAATCAAGACTTAAGAGTGGAAACTCGTGTTGGGATTTTTGGAATTGGGGAAGAGGCGCCCCCCCCACCCTTTGCGTTGGAGAATCTGGGGTAATTAAATCAGGGAATTCTTGTTCGAGACTTTGAAGATTTCTATAGAGCTTGTCATATTCCGCATCAGAAATGTCCGGTCGACTCTGCACATAATACAACTCATCATGTCGACGAATGGCTTGGCGCAGTTCTTCGAGTCTTTGTTGGGTAGAAGACACAGATGGAGAAGGGCTAGAGTGAAAAGCGTACCTTGTTATTCTCGAATAAATCTGGCCGCATAGCTTCGAATTTCATGACCGTTTAATACATGAAACTGGCGCAAGCGAGCAACCGTTTGCCCAGAAAACTTATGCAATGGCAATGGCACAAGCTTCCGTCCATACCGCCGCGCAATATTTCGCCAGGCGGCTTTCAGGGGAACTGGCGAGACGACAGCAACATGGGGTTCTTGGGAATGAGCACAGGCCCCTGCCAACAGACGCTCTTCCAAGGTCGTCGCAAAATCAAAAAGAGGATTTTCCCAAATATCAGGAATCGGTCGTGGCGGAAATAAAAACATCGTTCCGCCATACTGAGCCTGCCCAATTCCAGGCCCGATCATGTGCGTGGAAAAAGGTGTCGCATAAAAGCATAAAGTCGACTCCTCTTGATGCTCCGCAAACCAGGTCGTTCGCCAAGTATAGATTTTGGGATCTGCAGGAACTTCAAAGAGAAACACCAAGACTTCAATTGTCCTTTTAGCCGAAGGAGCAACCTTGACTTGAAGCTCAAAGATGGACCGCTGTGATTTCATGGCCCACTGCTTGAGAGTCTCACGCAAATCGATGCCATCTTCCAGCGAAGTACTGAATTTCTCAGTCCTGGCTAAATCAGCTCCTAAGGCCTGTTGACTTTGTTGACGAACATGGGACGCAAACGATTCAATTCGTAAATCTTCAGGGGGCCAAGAACATTGCCGATAAGGATTCCACTGATGCGCCCACGTTTGTTTTTGAATGATGGGCGGCTTAGGACGAAGCGCCAGACTTCGCCAAGCTTGCGGATCTCCCTGCAAACGGTTTTTAGCTGGCAAGATCTCGCCTCCTGGATCCTCCAGTTCTCTAATGCCCATGGTGGCGATGGGTTTAATGGTCAGCCGTGACGGGTCATGTTGATACTTATAGGTTTTTGCCGTTTCCAGCAAGGTAAGGGCAAAGGCATCACCAGCCATTTGTTGGGCGGCATGAACCAGCGTATACAAATCGGGTTTCAGGCGATGCTCAAGAAGCGTTCGGTTTCGGACATAGTGAAAATATCGTTGAAGTAATTGAGGAGTAATCCAATTCGATTCCTGCACCACGGTCGAAGAACGAGACGCCAGCCATTGTGCCCGCGCCTCAATAACCAACTCTTTTATCCCATCTATCGAGAGATGTGCGTCGGAACGCGCCTCTTCTCGTCGCTGTTCGTATAGCTGAGTAACATAGGGTAATTCTCCGAGTAGGAAATAGAGCGAAGCAGGTTCCACATTCCACCACGCGGGGCGCTCCGTTGGCTGCTCAGGAACCCTATAGGGCATCCGATCTTGATAGGCTTGGCGAACCCATGGCCAATCCATGAATGGGCACAGGCACACAATGTTTTGATAATCTAATTCCAATTCATGTAACCGGAAAGCCATCCATGATATTCGAGTCTGACGTTGGCTCTCTGGCTCAGGCGAAGGCAAAAACGGAATAGTGGCTGCCGAAAAGCCCGCTAAGGATACTGACCTGAGAACATACGGATCAGGACCGACCCAAGAGTTTGCGTCAAAAGAAGCCACCTCGCGATCAACATAGGCACGTGCGATGCCTTCTCCCATGGCAACGCGTATCCCCATAATTACCGGTTGGCAAGGATCAATCGGCACATACGAACAGCTCGAAGCGCCGTCTTCATCACGTTCAAGACAGACGACCAGACTGATGAGCGGGAGGGTTACGACGCCATCCTCCACAAGAGATTCAACCGATGGCGGAAGAGGAAGAGCGAGACAATCGATTTCCTGTGACACGATGAAGTCTCGAACGGACTGCGCCATATCTCCGCTTCCATGGACGATCGGCAAAATCTGAATTTTGGGAGACAGGGTGAAAATCGTATCGGGTTGCGAGGCAGCCAGAGACATGATTTGAATTAATTCAAGAGTTATGAGCCCACTAATGAAATGGAATTGAGGATTGCAGCCAAATGGTCTCTTGACACGGTGTAAACCCTAATGATCAGGATGAAGGGGTGAGTCTTCTTCAAAAAAGAAATCCCCTAAGCCCTTGGGCAATCCTTGCCCTCCTAACGCATGGGAACGTCGATTGGCTAAACTATCTAAATCCAAAGCCTCTTCCCCCAACACTTTAATTAAGGCCTCACGCCACATCACATCACGCGCCAAAGGATGTTGAGAGTCCTGTGCCATTCGCTTCAAAGCATATTGGACCATATGTATTCCATCGCGAACCGAAAACGAGAGGTCAAGCTGATGAGCTTTTTGGAGAAAATCGACGGTAAGGCTCAGAAAGTCCATCGGCGCGAAAGGTAGATGGTATTGCAAAATCGCCAACTCATGGTCTTTAGAGGGAAACTCCACTTTAAGGGTGGGCTGCAACCGAGACAAGATATAATCCGGCACTTCATAGGTAGAGGCATCTTCATTCATGGTGACACAACAGCGAAAGGCCTCATGAGCCGAAATTTGGATTCCAGCCACGACCGATTCCACCAAGCGCCGATGATCAAGCAACGATGCGAGAGACGCCCAGCTCTTTTCATTCATCCGATTGCCTTCATCAAGGAGACAAATATTGCCAGTGAGCATGGCGGTGACTAAGGGCGATGCCTGATAGATAATGGTCCCACTTTCTGCAATAACCGGTGAAACCAGGAGATCTTCCGGCCGCGTATCTGCCGTACATTGATAAATATAGAGATCCTGTTTTCGCTCCTGGGTAGCCGCCATTGCTAAGGTAGTCTTCCCGACACCTGGTTGGCCAACAATACGTGGAGACAGGGGGGAATCTTTTTCATCGATCACCATCCAACAGGCTAGCAATTGACGTAAAATTTCATGATCGCCAATCCACTGGTGTCGTAGGGTAATCGGCCTGGCTAACCGAAGCGACACGTGGTCAATCTGAAACGAGCTGGGATCCGAAGGAAGTGAGGCATCGCTCGACATAGTGAATGGCAAACTATCACAACATTTTTTTAAGGGTCAATGAAGGAAGGATGCGGGTTCTCGCCTTCTGTCAGAATTGATCAAGTAGTGGTTTGACATTACCCTGATTCCGAATTATTGTGTAAGGGAAGATTATTGGATGCCTTCTGCATCTACCCTTTCCAATTCTGGACCACTATCCCGGCAGGAGGGATGCAAATGAAACTCAATGGAGGAGGAATGCGCAACATGACGCAAGCAACGTTGAGGGGAGTCCAGGTAGTTCCCCACCCATCTAAAGGGTTTTCCTACCTGAAAGTTATTGCCAGCATGCTAGTCTGTGGCGGGCTCTTGACCGGATGTGTTAGCACGGAGAAATATGAAGCCGAAAAAGCTCGCGCTTTAAACTTTCAGCGGCTTTTAGCTCAAGAAGAAAAACGGACCGGCGAACTCAATGTGAAGTACCAAGATGCACAGCGGCAACTCGGATCCCTCGAATCTCAAGGACGCGATGTGAATGCGGAATTAGAAGCGCTCCGCGATCAGCTCAACCGATCCCATGATGAACTTGCCAGAGTTCGTGATAGCGGAATGGCAAAGAGCGATGATCTTAAACTTTCTGAACCCTCTATTTCAGAGTTCGGATTAGATGATCTGGACTTTAAAGATTCAGACCTAGCAAAGCTTGAATCCGATCTCGATCTTAGCAGTAATGATGCTCCCTTAGAGTCTATGGCCGACACAACTAGCATGGCCATGAGTGGTAGCGGGACTCATACGGTGTCCAAAGGCGAAACCCTTTACGGTCTTTCCAAACAATACGGCGTGACGGTGAATGACCTCAAAGCCTGGAATAATTTAGTCGATAACACCATCCACGTGGGGCAAGAAATCGTCGTCAGTCAATAGTCTTTCTTTTTTCTATTTAGTAAGCAGATAATTAAAGCGAGAGTCCGTGGGGAATAGCTCCTCCGGGTTCTCGCTTTTTTTTGAACTCTTTCCCTACCCCAGGTTCGTTGACAGCCTATAGGGTGTATGGTACCGTCAAAATCATGAAAAATGCTTATTATTCAGTGGGTTTTGACGAATTCAGCACCTTGGCAGGCCAGGGAAATCTCGTCCCGATTTACCGAGAAATTTTGGCAGACTTTGATACTCCCGTCTCTGCGTTTTCCAAGATTAATTCGGGTGCTCATGCTTTTTTATTTGAAAGTATTGAGGGCGGAGAAAATTGGGCGCGCTATTCCTTTTTGGGCAGCCACCCGTCCGTGGTCTTTTGGGAACACCAGGGGCAGGTCATTACTCAAAAAGGGAGAAAACAATCTCGAGTCCCACTAAAAACTAATCCTCTAGATCATATTCAGGAGGTTATGGCCGAATATCAGCCGGTTTCCGTCCCAGGGTTACCTCGATTTGTGGGAGGCGCTGTCGGATTTTTAGCCTATGATGTCGTTCGTTCATTTGAACCAATTCCTGCCTATCCGAAAGACGAACCGAAGACGCCCCTTTTTGCGTTTTGCATCACGGACACGCTCCTTATTTTTGATAATGTCGCCCATACGATTAAAGTCGTGGCTAACGCCCATATTGCTTCAACCAAAAAGGCAGAACTTCGTCGGACGTATCAAAAAGCTATTAAGCAAATTGAATCGATCATTGCCAAGTTACATACATCTCGACGGAAGGCTCCGCCTCCCAAACGACGAACACCCCTCAAGTTTTATTCGAATATGACCCCGCCAGAATTTGAAAAAATAGTGCTTCGAACAAAGGAATATATTCAAGCCGGCGATATCATTCAAGGAGTGATGTCACAACGGTGGCAGACAACTATTCGAACGAATCCCCTGGAAATTTATCGAGCCTTGCGTGTCATTAACCCGTCGCCCTATATGTTTTATCTCCGAATTGCCGGAACGGAATTGATTGGGGCCTCACCGGAAATTTTGGTGCGCTGTGAAGATGGCAAAATTGTGGTGCGCCCCATTGCAGGAACTCGACCCCGTGGACGAACATCCGAAGAAGATCAAAAAATGGAAGACGATCTCTTGGCGGATCAAAAGGAACTAGCCGAACATGTCATGCTAGTAGATTTAGGACGCAATGACGTGGGGCGCGTCGCCAAAACCGGATCCGTTAACGTCGAACAATTTATGAACGTTGAACGCTATTCGCATGTGATGCATATCGTTTCTCAAGTGACCGGAGAATTACACCCCAACTATTCCGCCTATGACGTGATGAAGGCCTGTTTCCCCGCAGGGACGCTGTCCGGCGCACCAAAAATTCGGGCCATGCAAATCATTGAGGAATTAGAGCCGACTCGCCGTGGACCGTATGGAGGCGCCGTTGGATACTTCAGTTTTTCTGGAAATATGGACACGTGCATCAATATTCGAACGGTTGTGGCTCAAGGACAAAAGGCCTATATTCAAGCTGGAGCAGGAATAGTGGCAGACTCCGATCCGATACGAGAATTCGAAGAAACACAAAACAAAGCCGGAGCCATGATGCGAGCCGTGGAAATGGCCGAACGCGGCCTAGAATAAAGTCGTCATGTACAGGATACTCTCAAGAACAGGCGTGTCTCGGTTCATTCTCCAAGCTCCGCACTTTTCACTTTTTACGACTTACTCCCTGCAATGATTTTAGTCATCGACAATTACGATTCCTTTACCTATAACCTAGTGCAATACCTAGGGGAGCTAGGAGCAGAAGTGCAAGTTATTCGTAATGACAAAATCACCACTGAAGCGATTGAACGATTGGCCCCGGACCAACTCTTAATTTCCCCAGGTCCTTGTACGCCCAAGGAAGCTGGAATCTCCGTTGACGCAATTAAAGGTTTTGCAGGGAAGCTTCCTTTGTTTGGAGTTTGTCTCGGACATCAATCCTTGGCCTATGCGTTCGGAGGCCAAATTGTGCATGCTGATCGATTGATGCATGGCAAAACATCCATGATACACCACGATGGCAAAACAATTTTCAAAGGGTTGCCCAACCCATTTGAAGCCACGCGGTATCATTCGTTAATCGTAAACCGTAAAACCTTACCAGCAGATTTTGAAATTTCTGCGGAAACCGTCGAAGGCGAAATCATGGGGATCCGGCATACACCAACCGGAGCGGAAGGCGTACAATTTCATCCAGAATCTATTCTGACGAAAGCTGGAATGGATCTCCTGAAAAACTTTTTAACGGTATCCTCTCCCTCTTCCACCCCGACATAAATGGACCACGACGTTTTGGGTCATGAGGAAAAACAGTCATGAGTGGATTGAAAGACATTCTCGCCAAACTCCCGGATCGAATAGATTTAACCGAAAAGGAAGCCGAGGATGCTATGCGAGAGATTATGCATGGGAACGCCACCGATGCTCAGATCGCCGCGTATTTAATGGGTTTGCGCATGAAAGGGGAAACAATCGAAGAAATTGTCGGTTCGGTTCGAGCCATGCGAGATTTGGCGATCCGCGTTCCCATCTCTGCGCCTCAAGTTGTCGATACCTGTGGGACCGGCGGAGATGGAAGCCACACTTTTAATATATCGACGGCTTCCGCATTTATTGTAGCCGGGGCAGGGATTACCGTGGCCAAACATGGAAATCGGTCAGTTTCATCGCGTTCAGGAAGTGCCGATGTGTTATCAGCTCTTGGAGTGAATATTAATCTCCCGCCTCAAAAGGTTGGTGACTGTATCAACGAAGTGGGCATTGGATTTTTATTTGCTCCTCTCTACCATGAGGCCATGAAACATTGCGCCAAACCTCGTAGTGAAATGGGGATTCGAACCTTAATGAATATTTTGGGACCCTTATCAAATCCGGCCGGCGCCACCATTCAAGTCTTAGGCGTCTATGATGCCGCACTCACGGAAAAGTTAGCGCAAGTCCTCATGCGGTTAGGGACCCAGCATTGTTTTGTCTTGCATGGAATGGATGGACTAGACGAGATTTCCCTCACAGAGTCCACCACGATTGCTGAAGGCAAAAAAGGACGCGTGGCAAGTTATGTGGTCCGGCCTGAAGATTTTGGGCTGCAACCCGTTGCCCCACAAGAGCTTTTGGGTGGAACGCCGCAAGAGAATGCAAAAATAATTCAAGACGTGTTACATGGAAGCCGTGGGCCGAAACGCGATATTATCTTAATGAATGCCGCTCCAGCATTAGTCGCCTGCCATAAAGCCTCATCGTTGAAGGCCGCATTTGAGGAAGCCGGCCGTATTCTGGACAGCGGGGCTCCTTTTGAAAAGTTAGAAAAACTCATTTCGTATACCAAAGACCTGGCCGCATGATTCTTTCACGAATCTTGGACCATAAAAAGGCCGAATTGCGCCGAAAACAAAACCGGGGGTACCTGTCGACGATGCAAACTCGGATTGCCGACCAACCGGCTCCGCTGGGATTCATCAAAGCCCTTGAAAGCGGACAATCAACAACAGCCCCAGCATTGATTGCGGAGGTCAAAAAGGCCTCCCCAAGCAAAGGCCTGATGCGCCCGGAATTTCAAGACCTATTTAATCCTGTCGATATCGCCAAGCATTATCATGCCGCAGGAGCTCATGCGCTTTCGGTGCTGACCGATCAGGAATTCTTTCAAGGCAGCTTGGATTTTCTAGCGTCCGTCAAAGATGCCGTCAACCTTCCCACCCTCAATAAAGAATTCATGGTGGGAGACATTCAATTCCATGAAGCCCGCGCGTATGGAGCCGATTGCGTGTTATTGATTGTGGCCGGGTTAGATCGTATCCAGCTAGAAGATTTCTTTGTCCTGGCCACTGAACTTGGGCTAGACGTTCTCATTGAAACCCACAACGAACAGGAACTAGATACCGTTCTTGAACGAATTCCTAAAGCCAAGCTCATCGGCATAAACAATCGTGACCTCAAGACGTTTTCTACCGATCTGGGTGTGACCGAGCGCTTAGCCAAACGAATTCCCTCCGACAAGCTCATTGTCAGTGAGAGCGGAATCCATAAACGTGATGATGTTTTGAGGATTTCAGAAGCGGGAGCTCACGCCATGTTGATTGGCGAGTCTCTTCTTCGGGCCACCTCCATTGAAGAAAAAATCAAAGAATTACTTCCCAAATCCGTCACCTCCAGAGAAGAACCCACTGGAACTCGGTGGGTGTAATGCGTTCATTCTCCAGGTTTATGTTCCGTCATTCAGATTAGTCCTCCCACATGCCCATCCAAATTAAAATCTGTGGGATCACCAACCTGGAAGATGCCAAGGTTGCCACCGAAGCAGGAGCCGCTGCACTGGGGTTTGTGTTTCATCCTCAAAGCCCCCGCTACATTGAACCCGCTGTCGCCAAACGCATCATTGCGCAACTGCCACCCTTCATCATTCCCGTGGGCGTCTTTGTGAATCATGATCAAGAGACCATCAGAAATGTAGTTGACGATTGTGGTCTTGGATTTGCTCAACTACACGGCAATGAAACACCAGCGTTTTGTGAATCCTTATGCCGACCGGTACTTCGCGCCCTTCGTCTCCGTGATCGCGGGAGCTTGCTCGCCTTCGCTGAATATAAAGGCCGAATAGGGGTCAGGGGTTTTGTCGTTGATGCCTTTTCATCAGAAGCCTATGGAGGAACCGGTCAAACAGTGGATTGGTCTTTGGCCAGAGAAGTTGCCCAAGTCGCCCCCATCCTTCTGGCAGGAGGCTTAACGCCAAGCAATGTACAAGAAGCGATTCGGCAAGTTCAGCCTTATGGCGTTGATGTGAGCAGCGGCGTTGAAGCCAGACAAGGGAAAAAAGATCCCCAAAAAATTACCGCTTTCACTCAAGCCGTTCTCCTTGAACGTTAGCCGCTTCCTCGCTATACTTTCCTCTTTTTAATTTTCAGAGTATTCCTTCAGCTATGGCAACATATCCAGACAAACATGGCCGCTTCGGAAAATTTGGAGGCATGTATGTACCGGAAACTCTGATGCCGGCAATCCATGAGCTAGACCAAACCTATAAAAAGATCAAACGAGATAAACAATTCCAACAAGAATTTCAGACTTGCCTTAAGAATTTTGTGGGTCGTCCCACGCCCCTCTATTTCGCTGAACGGCTCACGAAAACTCTTGGTGGTGCCAAAATTTATCTCAAACGTGAAGACCTCTGTCACACCGGCGCGCATAAAATCAATAACACGGTAGGCCAAGCGCTACTGACACGACGGATGAAAAAGAAACGGGTCATTGCCGAAACCGGTGCAGGACAGCATGGCGTCGCCGTCGCAACCGTCGCCGCCATGTTTGGGCTCGAAGCCGAAATATACATGGGCACAGAAGATATGGAACGCCAAGCGCTCAACGTTTTCAGAATGCGCTTACTTGGCTCAAAAGTGACTGGAGTCAATGCGGGAAGCCGAACTTTAAAAGATGCCATTAGCGAAGCCATGCGGGATTGGACGACGAATGTCGGCACCACCCATTATCTCTTGGGTTCAGTATTAGGTGCCCACCCCTATCCTATGATGATTCGAGATTTCCAATCCGTCATCGGTCGAGAAGCTCGCAAACAGATCGTGACGCAAGCAGGGCGACTCCCCCATTGTCTCGTCGCTTGTGTAGGTGGAGGAAGCAATAGCATGGGATTATTTTATCCCTTCGTCAAAGACGCGAAGGTCAAGATGGTCGGGGTCGAAGCTGGAGGTCATGGCATCAAAAGCGGAAAACATGCTGCTCGGTTTTCCGGAGGAAGATCAGGTGTCTTACATGGCACCATGACCTATTTGCTTCAAGATCAAGATGGACAGGTTAATCTCACGCATTCGGTTTCAGCAGGCTTGGATTATCCTGCAGTTGGACCAGAACACAGTTTCTATCATGACTCAGGACGCATTCAATATACCTCCGTCACCGATAAAGAAGCCCTGGCGGCCTTTGATTTTTTATCGCAAGAAGAAGGTATTATTCCAGCACTGGAAAGCGCCCATGCCGTGGCTGAGGTCGTGAAACTTGCACCCACGATGAAGAAAAATCAAATTCTCTTAATGAATCTTTCAGGGCGTGGCGATAAAGATGTACAACAAATTGCCAACATGCGCGGCATCCCGCTGTAACACGTTCGTCTCCTTTGTCAGGCACCTTCGCGCACTTTGGACACAAGATGTGAGAAATCGGTGAGGTAGAGTCGCACCATTAATGATGAGCTAGCCAAAAGGCCCCTGTGACGAATCGCATTCAACACACATTCAAAGCCCTCCAGGCCAAAGGGGAGAAAGCCCTTATCCCTTACATTATGGCTGGCGATCCTTCGTTAGATGTGACCGAATCCCTCGTTCTAACGTTGGCGGAAGGCGGAGCGGATCTCATTGAATTGGGCGTCCCGTTTTCCGATCCGATAGCCGATGGCCCCGTCATTCAACAAGCTGCTGAACGGGCCCTCACATCAGGAACGACCCTTAAAAAAATCCTTTCAACCGTTCGGTCCCTTCGAATCAAAACGTCCGTACCCTTAATATTCATGGCGTATTACAACACCATTCTTGCTATGGGGTTGGAGAAGTTTTGCACAGAGGCGGTTTCGGCAGGGGTCGACGGTCTCATTGTCCCGGATTTACCACCAGAAGAATCTGATGAACTGTGTCACGCGACGAGATCGGCAGGCGGACCGGTCGTCATATTCCTCTTGGCTCCCACCAGCACTCCTGAGCGCCGCAACAAAGTCAGTAAACGAACGTACGGCTTTATTTACTATGTTTCATTAACCGGTATCACTGGTGCTCAACTCCCCGATTTGAATCATGTCAAAAAGAATGTAAGGGCCATTCAAAAATTGTCCCAGAAACCTGTGGCCGTAGGATTTGGCATTTCAACACCAGAGCAAGCCCATCATGTCGCCCAATTTGCAGAGGGCGTCATCATCGGCAGTGCCCTCGTCCGCAATATCGCGGAACACCATCAAGACCCTACATTTCTTTCCAATCTCAAAGCTCTAACTCAGAATCTCAAAACCGCCCTTCGTTGAACTCACACAGACCCGGCTTCCCCACGGAGTTGTCATGTCCAACATGACCCGAACATTAGGGGGCGATGCTCAACAATCCAGGGTAATGTGACAGAAGATTACTTGTAGTTATCCTGCGTTTTCAAAGAAACTGGCAGGAGAATTCCAAAAAACCCTTGAAGCTTTTGCTAAGTCGCGCTACATTGAACCTGGTTCAAACGTTTTATCATTTTCATAGATAAAGATTAGCTTTGCTTGCCGGAATTTCTCCCAATTCTTTTCCTCTCCTCCAGGCCCCTAGAAGGTCAAAATGACGCCCCAACCGCTTCGGTTACTTGAGAAATATTGGAAGCCAGGGACGAGTAAAGTCCTGACATTAGGGCTCCTACTGACGCTGATTTTTTTCGGGTCACTTTTTTATCTCTACGTGTCACAAAATTATTCGTATCTCGTGGAACGAAATTTTCGAATCTTGGCGACCTGGAGTCAGGAACTCACAGAAACGTTTGACAATTATAAACGCAGCTTCCAATTCCGTGTTCAAGAACAGAAAAGTGCCAATCTTCCTCAATCAGCCCTCCCCAAGCAATCCCATGATGGGCGTCAACCCTTAACCAACAAAGGGCTCGTTCTAGAGGGATTCGCACTCAATGCGAAAAACCAAGATATGGCACAAATACAATCCAAAGAAAAATTAACCAAACAAATAGCTGAACAAATCAGGCGGCTCCCCTTTGTCACCAATGTCAAAGTGTCCGAACATGCTTCGAAGAAGCCAGCCCCAGTGGTCCATCATCATACAGTCACCTTTTCTCATACACCAAACCAGCCCAATGGACTGGTGAACGTGCAGGTCACGGAAGCGGAGAAACCCAAGACGGAGGTGGCCAGCGCCAGTATCATACTTGAGGATTTACTGAAACATGTCGCCACGGAAGATATCTATGAGGATGTGCTATTGGCGGACCCTTCTGGAGCCATTGTATATCAACGCAATCCCTCGACCTTGAAATTCCTTCATCTGGGCAACCTGGTTCATCATCAACGAATTGAAAACGGAATACTGGGTAGTGTCTTGACGGAGGGTGGGTTGCAGCAGGCGAAATTATTAGATCCCAAAAATCTTGCCCACGTTATGAAAACAGCGATGCCTTCTCACTTTCAAGTCACAGTGGGCGGCAACAGCTACGAAGTCTTCATGCAAGCCGTGGCGTTTCCCTCCATTACCACCGAGAAAGAATACCAGGGCATTCCTTGGATTATTTGCGGCATTCTTCCTAGTTCAACCTTCCAGGAACAATACCTAGCTATTCCTTTTACGGTACTCCTCTTTTGTTTATTTTTGTTCATCAGCGCCTTTCTTGCCTTACCACTCCTCAGCCTCCTCATGATGAACCCTCGCGAACGATTGACGCGCTTCAGCGTCGTCAGCCTACTTATTACCAATATCCTTGGAGCAGGAATCGGCACACTCTTTCTGTTGGATTTGGGTTTTTACCGACAGTCGGTGGCAGATTTTCATGATCGGCTCACCGCAACCACTGACTCAGTAGCCGAGGCCTTTCATACGCAACTCGACCGAATGGTATGGCAACTCGATTACTACAATCAGCAATTTCACACATTGAAGGATCGTGATCAATTTCCCACGAAACCCGACTCGGAAGCATGGCTTGCTCGAATCAATCTTCCCGATCCCTGCATGGATTCTCAGGTAAAGCCTCAGCCCTTCTGCTACCCAAATTTTTCCGTCGCGTTCTGGGTAGATGGAGAGGGCATCTTACGAGAGACCTGGACGCAAGCGGCCACACCCTATGTCCGAGGCATTCATGACTTACGCCAGCGAGACTATGTCACGAAGGTGCAAGCCAGCTCTCAAAATCTCTATCGGCGTTTGATCGACAACCGTTGGTTGGAATTTTATATTCAACCATTGATCTCATTGGAATCCAGTACGAGAAGTCTCGTGGTGTCCATGCCACATCAAATTTATTCTGATAGCCAGACACCGACAAGCCCATGGGTGGCGGCCATTCAATCAGATGATTTCTCTCTTCTCAAAGAACCCGTCTTGCCACCAGGAACAGGCTATGCCGTGATTGAAGACCAGACCGGAGTGGCCGTATTTCACTCCAACGGTCGACGCATGCTTCGTGAAAATTTCCTAGAAGAAACGGACAATAATCCAGAAATTGCGGCGCT
>JAJDBR010000219.1 GCA_029261275.1 Nitrospirales bacterium | reverse complement strand
TACGACACAGGAGGCAGAATCCACAGAAAACCTTCGCCTCGCTAAAATTACCATCGACATGGGCCAATATACGGAGGATGGGTACAACCAGTTACAGATGATTTTAGGAAAAAGCTATCGTCTCACCCATGACTTTACGGATGACACATTGAAAGCCTTTCTTTCCAAAGAAGTAGAAGAACTACAGACAGGGTATGAGGATGGCCAAGTGGTCTTAAAAGTGCGTCGTCGTCAATTCGGCAATATGATACTCAAAATCATTTATCAAAATTCTTCTCTCGCTGGGGAGTTTCGTCGGCAAAGTGCGACTCCTCCTAGCCCCACACCTTGAGGCAATGAATATTCCCCCTTGAATTTTGGAAATGGCAATTGAATACCCTCTTAAAGGCGCTATTTGTCAAGAGGCTTCCCTCGGGAACGAAGCTGGCTTGCGCATAAGTAAACGAGGATGCAATTTCCTTCCGCCTATTAACATTGACAGCGGAAGGATCAGGACCCCTGCTTGACGTTGTTGATGCATAAGGCGTCTCCAACATCGATGGCACAGATCATGATCTTTCATCGAAACGGCCCGACCCAATTTACTGGAATGTGGATTGCGCCGCCGTGACACAAAAACCTTGACATCTCCCCCACAATCGGCACATTGGCCAATTCCGCAACTACTGCCCTTTCCAGTTTTTGGCAGGCTCATTCGAATTCCCGCAAAAAGATCTTTCCGTTTTGGATACTGCCTGGCCTCAAACTGCAAACCAGGTTCCGAGGGTTCCAATCTCAGGAGTCGTCTCATGGCATTTCTCCTTCATCATATGAATGGTGACACTACCCATCCAAAATCAGCAAAGGATGTGCCTAGCCTTTAAGAGACTCTCGAGCCTATGATAAATTTAGAGAAAAAAGAGGAAATCGTCAAAATATTAGGAGAGTTGAAGGACTTGATGGAGATCATTAGGTTTCACTGCATAGGTCAAACGGAAAAACCTGCTCTCATTTTTTTGACAGCGTGTGGGGACTACTGACAGAGGGCTAGAAATCCTAACCATTGTCACTGGATGAGGCTAGAGGGCCCTTCGATGCTCAGGACCCAAAAAAGCAACCATCGTTACACCGGTACTCTCTCTGGAGCGGACTCGTTCAAGATTAGCCAATATAACCCAAGATTTTGAACGGCTTGAGAAAATTCTTGAAAGTCTACCGGCTTGCGCACATAGCTATTAGCCCCTAGTTGATAGCTTTTCACAATATCCTGTTCTTCTTTAGAAGAGGTCAGAACCACAACCGGTAAAAATTTAGTCCGATCATCCGCACGTAACCGTCGCAAAACTTCCAAACCATCGACTTTTGGAAGCTTTAGATCCAACAAGATAATTTGCGGCATCACATTCATATCTCGTCCGGCATGGGCTCCCGTCCCAAATAAATATTCTAGGGCTTGCACGCCATCCCGTGCTACAACCACTTCATTCATAATATTGTTTTTCTTTAAGGCCCGCATGGTCAATTCCTCATCGTCCGGATGATCTTCTACTAAAAGAATGTGTTTGTTCGTCATCTTATCCTCCTTGGTTTTTGCTATTCGTTATAATGTAAAATGAAAGACGGCTCCTTTGTCGACCACACCCTCAGCCCAAATTTGCCCACCATGACGCTGAATAATGCGATGCACCGTAGCAAGGCCAACACCCACGCCAGGATACTCGGTATAGGCATGCAAACGTTGAAAGGTTCCAAATAATTTATGGACATAGGCCATATCAAACCCCGCCCCACTATCTTTCACAAAATAGGCGGCTTGCCCCTTGTATTGCCCATGGCCGAATTCAATGCGCGGATTCGGATGTTGTCGAGTAAACTTCCACGCATTGCCCAGTAAGTTTTCTAAGACTGCCCGAATCAATTGTGGATCAGCTGTCGCCAATAAATTATTTGCTACGACACATTCCACTTCTCGCTCTGGCTCTATTTTCTGTAGATCTACCAAGATGTCATTCACCATCGCACTCATATCGAATGTTTTGGTATGAATTTCCGCCCGCGTCAGCCGCGCTAGATTCAACATGGCATCGATGAGTTGAGACATACGCTGACTCGCCGCTCGTACGCGATGCAAATAACTTCGTCCGGACTCATCTAATTTGTCGTCATAGTCTTCCAACACCGCCTGACTGAACCCGTCAATACCTCGTAACGGAGCCCGAAGATCATGGGAAACCGAGTAACTAAAGGCTTCCAATTCTTTATTACTCGCTTCCAACTGTGCTGATCGCTGCACAAGTTGCGAATTAAGGTTTCGAATATCATCTTCCGCTCGTTTTCGTTCGGCCACTTCCCGAATTAGCTCCGCATTCGAAGCAGCCAATTTTCCCGTTCGTTCTTGCACTCGTTTCTCCAAATTGTCTCTAGCTTGGCGAATCGTCTCTTCCGCCACTTTCCTTTCCTTGATTTCCACTACCAATCGTCGAGTAGTTTCATATAATTTAGCCGTGCGATGCTGAACTTGTCCTTCTAACTCACTCGAGACTCGACGAAGTTTTAAGATGATTAATCCGAAGCCCCCCAACCACAGAATGACCAAAACGCCCATCATCCCGTAAGATTCGCGCCAATTCATGCCAGTCATCTTTTCTAATGAATGGAGAGGGAAGACGATTTCCACGATTCCCCCCACTTGCCCAACTTCCCAATCACGCTTTGGACTTTCTACCTTCTCGTTATGGCAATTCACACATCCCTGCTGCATCCGGCCAGCTGAGGCAAAACGTAGTGATAGACGATCATCAACCAGTTCGACACGATAAAAAGACTGTTCAGGATGTTGATTCAAAAATTCCAACGCCTCCCCCTGGAACGAATCCATCGGTTTCCCAAGATCTTCTGTTTGAGCAAACGGGTACTTACTTACCAAACGCACTCGCTCTCCAGACCTGCCTGAGTTTAATTGAGCACCCAAATTGGAACTTAATAAAGCAGGCAACGAAATGCCTCCATCTACCTCTCCTGCATCTTCCGAAGCCTTAATGCCTAAGACATGGAGCCGTTGAACAGCATCCACGGCATACCATTCCCGCATGTCATTTGATTCCCTTGCATAAGTGTCGGCACCCCGAAGGGCAATAGTGGTAACCATTTGCGTCTTTAACTGCGAAATATGAAAATAAATCACCAGTAAGCACAGGCCAAATAAAATGGTTAATACAGGTACGGTTTGTTTGTGGAGAAATTCTAATCCTCCCAGAGCCTTCTCCACACCTTTTTTCCATAGGCCATAGGCCTGCAGGGGTTCTTCTTTATTTAGCGCCAAATCTGACACAAATTTTCATCCTTATTTGCCTTCAACACATTCATAGAGATCTCCCCTTGAATAGGGCAATCCCCTGAACAACACTATCGGACAATTCCCCATAGAAATTGAACCACCTTTCACTGAAACAACGCTGCAAGACTTGCCTCAATTAACATGAAAAACTTGAATTCGCTTCCAACATGAGTGATCAAATTTGAATCCTGTGGTTACGACAGACGTTTGAAAATCATCTTGCATATGCATTCAGACAAATACCCCTCTCAAGCGAAACTATTTCCCGCAAAAGCGAAATGAGGATGGGGGGAAATTACACAAAGAGGGTGGGTCTATGAGAATCAAGCCCTACATTGGAAATGCATTACTTGAAAACACAACTCAAGCGTGCCACGGTCATTGCGCAACAAAAAGCACGAAGGTTACAGCCAAGAGTGTTACGGAAAAATATTCAGATTGGTCACAAGAATCAGGATTTGTGGAAAGGCCTACTCAAAAAGAAGGAAGGAAAATGATCAACGCTTTAGCGGGAACGGATTGAGGAAGAAAAATTTTGTAATGAATGACGCTCATCCACTTTTAAAAACAACGCTGCTCAGGATTAACCCATGCCATCTAGAGTTAGTTTGAATACTTACATGTTTTAGACAAAGTTCATTTGAAGGCTGTGGTGGGAAAGATAGGAATTTACACCGGTGCTTGATTTTCTTGTGCAACAGCCAGCATCGCATCTTCAGTTTCCCCACTCGTTATCGAATCAGGTTCATCGGCTACAGTCGGCTCCAATTCCTGATCCTCATCATAGGTCTGGCGAACATCCAAAATCTCAATTTCTAATTGCGCATCAGGGTATAATCTCCGCAAATCCCATTCGGTAATCCAACCGCGCACATATTCGCGCATCCGTGTACTGGACAATTTTTCTACAGCTGAAACGGGTGGTGGGTTCCAACTATACGCTGATCCATGCAACTCGCGAAGGCGCTCATAGAGGGCATCGACCATCGGTTCATATGGCCGAATGAGTGCTTCACTATCCTGTTCGATAAGCCGGATACCATCGAGCGCCGCCAACGCAAGCACATCGGCACTACCACTTTCTCCGGCCTGCGACAATTCTTCAATTTTTTGGGCGTCTTGCTTTTCTTCCAAGACCGCACTTTGGAAATCGTCTGTGATTGCCACAATACCCGCAATTTCTGGACACACCGCTCCCTCCAGAACCCCTAACCAGCGCCCGACTTCGGCATAGGACTTCATCCGCTGCTTAAAGGAATACCGGCCAATAATTTCTACTTCGTCGATGAGCAAGATCCACCCTTTGAACCCAGCAGCCATCATCAATTTGGAGATGAACCGAAAACGTTGCCATGCCAATTCTTGTGCGGTGATTTTTTCAAAAACATAGGGAGTCTCTGGCGCACAACCCTGCAGGTACTTCTTAAGTTGACCATTACTTATTGGATCACCTGCCCAAAACCGGATGATCCGATGACTCAGCTCAGGATCATTGATCATCCGTTCATAAAGATACAGCGTGGCGGCAAATCGGGAGTCACACCCTGAATCTTTTCGATGAGCCCAATCATACAATTCTGAATATTGTGGACTTTGGAAATTCAATTCTCCCGCCACCTCTGTTAACGCGTCTCCTTGTTTCCCAGGAATAAGCGCATCATTCATCGCTGCTCGAAACAGAGTCGCCACATTATAGAAGGGCGTCTCCTTGCTAATAACAATCGAGCTGCACACAAAATGCTGCTCAAGAGCTACATGGTGCAAGGCTTTGAGGAGATGTGATTTTCCGCTGCCAAACCCTCCTTCTATGACAAACCCCTTGGTGGGAATCCCCTGGGAAGCCTGAGTGGTCATTTGTTGTAACAATCGTCGAAATTTTCCCTCAAGATCCGGCTGATGACTCCCTAACACTTTCACCACATCTCGATTAGGGACGCCAGACCGTAAGGCCTCCATCGTTCGTTGATGACTGACATCTCCATTGGCCATAGCCATTTGTTCATAATGATCCTCAACAACATCTACCTGGTTTTGATCGTGTTCAGCCGCACCTAATCGTATCAGGGCACCTAAGGGGTTTTGATATTGTCGATCCCGAACTTCATCCCAAATACGTAGTTTCAACGCTTCATACCGACTGAGACCACGACGCGTATCTGTCAGAAATTCAGGTGGAACAAAGACGACCAGCAAGAGACTTTCCAATTCATCAGTTCCATCAATAAACTGCCTCAGCATTTCATAGCCATCAAGCGTTGCTGAAACCCCATAATGCCAACCTTCCGTCGTCGTGGACTTTTTGCTTTCAAGGCATCGACTTAAATCCAACGACACCACTAAGCCTGTTTTCCCCACAACTCGCAACCAACGGGACAACGACGCGAACATATAGCGGGCATTGGTTCGAACAATTTTTTGAAAAATCAAGGCTTCTTTTAAGGAGGAAATCTGGCGCAATTCTCCGCATAACCAGGCTTTCACCGGCTCTGTCATAAACGGACTTTCTGCGCCAGAATCCATTTGCCCCAAGCAGAGACGAATCATCGCCATGCGAAATTCTTGGCACATGCGCGTATCACGATAAATCGCCCGCTCCAACCAACTATTCAAATCCCGACGCAGCAAGGGTTCGGCTCGTTCATTCATCCTAGCCACGCCAGCTATCGAAAAATTCTCTTTCCCTTCGGGGATTTGATACCCATTTTCTTGAAGCAGCCGCCGGACAAACTGTGAAGCCAACTCATCCCATGGAATTCCACGGGCCACCTCATGAAAAAACTTATCCATCATATGGATCTTCGTATCTTTGGCATCAATTCGGACGCAGGCATACTGTTCATTCTCGGCCAGAGCCACCAATTGATCCTGCACGTAGGCGCGATCCGAATCGGAAGGCGTCACCACAAATTTCACCGACGATCCTCCTTGTCCAATAAACCGTTGGAGATATTCTTGACGAATCGTCTGAAACCACTCCTGAGGCCGTAATTCCATAATGCGTATCCTTTTAATATGGGAATTTAAGGAATGTTCAACATGCTTCTGTCCTACTTGCCCAGATCGGCAGAATGCCCAGGCAAGTCAGCGGCATACAACAAATCTAAGGAGATTCTACTAGCGCCGGCTGCAAGGTTTCTTCTTGCGAACCTTCCAACTCAATATCTTCTGAATAATCCTGTTTAATTTCCGTCAGCTCAATTTCCACTTGCCGAGTCGGATCCAACCGCTTCAAATCCCATTCGGTGATCCACCCCTTGACATATTCACGCATTCGGGTGCTTGAAAGACGTTCAATTGTCGGTACTTGTGGTGGGTCCCACCCATACGCCGCACCGTGAATCGCACGAATCTTATGATAAATATCTTCAACCAACTGATCGTATGGCCCAACCAAAGGAATCCGCTCACACTCGATCAAACGCATCCCTTGTTCCGCTTGACGAGATAACACCAAGTCCGTCTCCGATCCAGTTTCTCGCAATTTTTCTGGCACCTTTTCTCGATCACCCTTTTCTTCTAAAATGGCGCTTTGAAAGTCATCGGTCAGAGCCATCACGGCCGCCAACCCGGATTTATACCCTAGATCCGCAAAACTTGACGCTTCAAGACGTCCCAACCACCGAGCCAATTCCGCATACGACTGCGCCCGCTGCTTAAAGGAATAGCGGCCAACAATCTCCGCTTCATCAATCAATAAAATCCATCCGGAATACCCCGCCGCAATCATTAGCCGGGAAATAAACTTAAACCGTTGCAAAGCCATTTCCATAGGCGACACACGTTCAAATCGATACGACACATTGGCATCACAGGATTTGAGATATCGCTTGATCTCAGCATCTGTCAGCGGATCACCGGCCCAGAAACGAATCATACGATGACTCAATTCAGGGTCATTTACCATTCGTTCGTAGAGAAATAAAGTTGCCGCAAATCGCCCGTCAATCTCTCCACCTTGCCGATGAACCCATTCATAAAAGTCCGCATAATGAGGACTTTTAAAATTCAAATCAGCAGCCACTTCGGCTAATGCATCCCCTCGTTTTTCCGGGATATCCGCCGCCCCTATCGCGGCACGAAACATGAGGGCAGGGCTATACAACGGCGTTTCTTTACTAATTACGACCTTGCTACAAACAAAACGAGATTCCAGGGCCATATGTCGTAGTGATTCCAATAAATGTGATTTCCCTGTGCCAAATCCCCCTTCAATTAACAAGCCCTTGGTTGTCCAACCTTTATGAATACTGGCTTGCGCATCCTCCAGCATCTGCTGAAATTTCGATTTCACCATGGGCTGAGGGCACCCCAACGCTTTGACCGCCCCTGGGCTGGGTACGCCTGCGCGAAGAGACTCAATGACCCGTTGATGTTGAACATCATCCTTACGTCCTCCTACTCGACCCACTAATCGATTCTCGGCGAATTGATCAGATTGCTCAGTAATTCGAACCATCGGTGCAAAAGGATTAGGTCGGGTTTTATCACGAACATCGTCCCAAATCCTGAGCTTTAAGGCTTCATAGCGATTGAGTCCTAAACGTTGATCTGTCAAAAATGTTTTTGGTGTCACGACCACTAACAATAAGCCTTCCATCTCATCACTGCCGTCGATAAACTGCCGTAACATTTCATAGGCATCCATGACCGCTGAAGGCGAATAACTCAAGGCATTCTCTTCAATTCCCTTTTTCCCCATGAACGCTGAAATATCAATCGTCAAGACCACACCTGGTTTTCCGAGGAGACGAACCCAATGCGCAAACGAGGCAATTAAATCTCTGGCATTACTCCGCGAGACCTTCTGAAAAATCAATAGTTTTTTGAGCACTGACATTTGCCGCAATTCACCACGGAGCCACGATTGAATCGCTCCCGCTTCTTTAGATTGGCGTCCTAAGGGATCAAGTTGAGATACACATAATTGCATCATCGCCAAGCGAAATTCCCGACTCATTTCAAAATCTTGAAACAAACTGCTTTCTAACCAGGAATTCACATCACGTTGAATCGTCGCTTCATCACAATTATTATAGGACGCAAGAAATCCCCAACTACAGGCTTCCCGTTTCTCAGGAATTCGACGCTCATTCTCGCGAAACAGTTTACTGATACAGTCAAATGCCAAAGCATCCCAATCCACTTGTTTGGCCATTTCTTGGAATAGCAAATCAATGAGTTGAACCTTGGTTTGTCGGGAATCGGCGTTGATCGTGACAAAGCCTTCTTCCTGAGCCAACTCCTCAACACCAGAAACTACGGCGTGAGCATCTTGTGCTTCCTCAACGACGACAAACTTGACCGACGACCCGCCTCGTCGAATAAACCCTTGAAGATAAGCGGCTTTGAGTACTGTTAACCATTCCTGTGGAGACATAATTTTCCCTCAATATCCTTTTTTGCAGCTTCCTCCTTGTCGGTTCCCCCTAGGGAAACTTAACCGACAAGCCGGCATGGTTATCCTGTTTTGACAAAGGAAATGCCGTAATAGGTTTTTTCCCTTCCACCCTGTGCAATCACGGTCAATGTCTTGGAAACATCACGTACGCCCGTACTGGCATGAAAATTTGCGCGATGGCTATTTTTTGTTGCAATGGTTCCACTTTTGTCCAGCAAATACACATCCCGTCCAAATTCCTGTCGCGTATATTCACTGGCCTGCCAAGGCAATATGGTTAGTAATTGATACAACTCGATTAGGGGAATCACCGTCCCTTTCCCAACCAAATGCTTCCCGCGACCGGCCACAACAATCGAATACGCGGTATAGAGCATTTCTAAAAACGTCTGCGGCTTAAACCGTAAGGGTTTATTCTGAACTTCCTTGAGCCGTTTCACGAGGACGGACGGACGCAACCGGCTTTCTCGCATTCGGTCAATAGACACAGCCCGCTCTTTATGTAAAATCTTCAAAAGAACCGGATAAGAAAATAAAAAACCATCATGTTCATAAAGATTTACGCCCATATGTTGGGCTGTGGTTAACAATTCCTGGCGAAAGTCCTTCCCGGCAAGATAACTAGCTTCATCAAAGTTGAGACGTTCTTGTGTCCTCACAAAATCGCAGCCCAAACCCAACGTGGCCGACTTGCCTTCATCTAATAATTTGCGAAGCTTAACGAGATCACCTACTTTGGCGGCATCTTTGATTTTTTTAAACGACGCCATCACCTGCTTCGTCGTCTTGACGAGATCGGTGGCCTCAGCTTCAATTTCCGCTAAGGCCTGCTCCAGACACCCAGCTTGGGAAGACATCGGAGGTGGAGCATCGGCTTCTTCTGCATCCAAAACACCTGTGATCGATTCAGAATCGTATGACTCAGACATATCCATCCTATCTCTCAGAGATCATAATTTGTGGCACACCCTTTTAAAAATGTCTTCAGCCTACACACCGACAGATGTCCAACACTCATCTTGAGAATGATTCGGTAGAATGAACGGAGTTCTTAATGTTTTCAACGAATAGATATACCGAATAAACAAGAAAATGAAGATTTATAGGACAGGTCGCCCCATGCCTCAGTCCAGAATGATCCAATGAGAAAAATACCATGTCTGCTGATGAAGAGTGCGTAAGTAATAATCCCTCCATACCATTTGCCGTGATCACCGGAGCCTCTCGGGGCATTGGAGCAGAGTATGCCCGCGCCCTTTCAGGCCAAGGCTACGATGTACTTTTGATAGGGCGAGATAAGGAAAGGCTCGAAACACTACGGCAGGAACTTCTTCGAACAGATCAGCGAGAGGTCTGGGTGGAATCCCTTGACCTTAGTCAACCTCAGGCAGCGGAAGCGTTGTATAATCTGTCTGGGACTTACAGATCGGAGGTCTCCCTTTTGATCAACAATGCCGGATTCGGAATGTATGGAGAGTTTGCCGATATGCCAATGGCAAATATTCGGTATATGCTTCAGCTCCACATGAACACAGTTGTGGAAAGTACCCGATTATTTTTGCCCGCCATGCTTGCCCGCAAGCAAGGCGCCATCATTACCGTAGCATCCGTGGCTGGGTTTTTCCCCATCCCATATATGTCAGAATATGCCGCCACCAAAGCCTTTCTCATTGCCTTTTCAGAAGGACTGGCGCAAGAAACAAAAGGACAAGGCGTCACCATACAAGTTTGTTGTCCAGGCTTTACCGACACAGACTTTCATCAAACCGCCGGACATCAGCCCAAACAAGTCTTCTTTGCGCAATCTGCCCGAAAAGTCGTCCAAACCTCCTTACAGGCCCTGCCATCCAAACGCACCCTGGTGACCATAGGCTGGCAAGGTCGCCTGTCGTTATGGATTAGCAAAATAATCCCTCACAAAATCATGATGGCCATCGCCGGAAAAGCTGTAAAACCTCCATCCAACACAAATTTGAGATAGTAAGTGGCTCATTTTGATCATTATGAATGCTGGGGTTCGTCCCGGCGGCCGATCTACTTTTGGTTTGGCAAAAGTTAATGGTATGGACGCTCCTGTTGAAGCGCTGTGGCAGTATACTTGCCGCAACCACACTTCATACACAGGAGGGACTCATGCATAACATCACCACGATTGGGCTTGATTTAGCAAAGAGTGTGTTTCAGG
>JAJDBR010000218.1 GCA_029261275.1 Nitrospirales bacterium | reverse complement strand
GGGAAAATTGCCGTACCTCCTGGAGGCACCCTGGAGAAAGGCTCGGTCATTTCAATGTTCATGCGTATGCTGATTCATAACGCAATGGAAGAACAAATGCGGCAGGCGGCCATGGATGCCGAGGACGAAGAAGATGACGACGACGATGATTAACTCCTTAAAAAAGTAGATTGGCTAAAGACTCAGGCGGTAGACTAGGAACTCTGGAAATTGTTAGTTCCCTTTGTAGTTTCATAGTTCAGATTTATCTGAACTGAAAAAATCAGTTTCCAATACACATAATTCTCTTCTTTATAACCGTACTTCTCAATCTATAATTTCCACTTGTTTCCCTAACCGCTTTGCTTTTTTCAGACATTCAATATCAGTGACAGTACATCGGAGCTTATCAAGCTCTTCTTCATCAATAATTTCAACTTGTTTACCAAGCGATTTAGCTTCCTTAAGACAAGACACATCCGTGACAACACATTTCATAGTTGCCGGGGAACTCCCAGTGTTGACTACCGGAGACGTTTTTGTTTTTTTGGTCTCCTCCTTCTGAAGACATTCTTTGTCGGTTAACGCGCAATCAACGGCCTCCTCGGTATTGTCAAATGTCGAATCTACTGCATCATCAGCCGCTTCGTTTACTCGTTCTTCTGCCTTCTGTTCGGCACGGTCCGTGACTCGATCAACCATCTCCCCCAACTTATCGAAAAAGTCGGCATTGGCCTGAGAAGCCATAGCCAACCCCATACTAAAACTCATTCCAAGAATAATTGAACGTGTCATAGTGTATCTCCTTATGGACAGTACAAGGAGACAGCTGCCTCCTTCTAACTTTACAGTCAGACCTATTAGTTAGTCTTTGATCTATAATCTCTGTAGATCTGGATAAGGATACTTGGATAGGATGAAAAACAGCAATGCACCAAAAGAGACGAGTAGTAGCTTGACCTCAAAGTATCTTTAATACTTTCCTAGCAGCAGAAACCGTATGCCCAATATGGGAATTAGAATGACAAGTTGAAACCAACATGGCTTCAAACTGTGAGGGCGCCAAATACACACCCTGTTGCAACATACCGTGAAAAAATTTGGCATATCTATCTGTATTTGCTTTTTTCGCGCTCGCAAAATTGGTGACCGGAGCTCCTGTGAAGAATCCCCCGAGCATCGAACCAACACGCGTTTGATAGTATGGAATATTGGCATGCCTGGCTGCTTCTCCTAAACCTTCGGCGACCATCTTGGATTTTCTTTCCAAATTATTGTAGACCCCAGGTTTTTTTAACTGCCGCAAGGTTTCCAGGCCTGCTGCCACTGCCACAGGATTTCCGGCTAGGGTGCCTGCCTGATAGACCGGCCCTGACGGCGCAATCATCTGCATGATATCTTTTCTTCCCCCGTAGGCCCCAATTGGCAATCCACCCCCTATTATTTTCCCTAAACAGGTCAAGTCTGGCGTGACCTTATACCGAGTTTGAGCTCCCCCGAAATGGACTCTAAACCCAGTGATGACCTCATCAAAGATCAAGAGGATCTCATATTTTTTGGTGATCATACGAAGCCATGGAAGAAACTCGTCCGTTGGGGGCACCACGCCCATATTTCCTGCTACGGGCTCGACGATAATGGCCGCTAAATCCTTGCCGTGTTTGTGAATGAGTTTTTCTGTTGCGGTGATGTCATTAAAGGGTGCGGTCATTGTTTGGCGTGCAAACGCCTTTGGGACTCCTGGTGTATCCGGAATACCCAACGTCGCAATTCCAGATCCTGCCTTTACCAGCAAATGGTCGGCATGCCCATGATAACATCCATCAAATTTAAGGATACTATCTCTCTTGGTGTAGGCCCTGGCCAAACGAATGGCACTCATGACAGCTTCCGTTCCTGAATTGACAAGACGGACCTGATCAATCGAGGGAAGGGCTTGGATAATTAATTTTGCCAGTTCTGTTTCCGCTTGGCACGGAGCTCCGTAGCTCGTACCTTGTTTAGCTGCTTTAATGATGGCATTCAACACACTCGGGTGAGCATGGCCCAGAATCATTGGCCCCCAGGACAGGACATAATCAATGAATGTGTTTCCATCGACATCCTCTAACAGGGCACCTTTGGCTTTTTTGATAAAAAGGGGATCTCCCCCTACGGATCGAAAGGCTCTGACTGGGCTATTCACACCGCCAGGAATAGCCGATTGAGCTGATTTAAAATAGGCACGGGAATTTGTTGTTCTCACTGAATTCCTCCTCCCCACACATATACCAAATTAAAAGTATTTTTCGGATTCAAAAGCGGCCTTATTCCCTAGGGTTTCCTGGCCGTCTGATGAAAAAATTCTTTATTGTTGAAATACATATTTATTTTTTCCCACATTTACCGAAAGATAATATAGAAGATTTATTCATTCATTAGCAGGATTAAAGAATGTATTGGGAACAACGACAACAAAATGAGGCAACCATTATAGAATGTTTTGGGCGATTTGATGAAGAAGATACAAACCATTTTATTCAAACTTTAGAGCAACTAGGGAAGGAAGGGGTGAAAAATATTATTATAAATTTTGCACCGGTCTTTTATTTAGATCGCAAAAATCTAAGTATTTTGCTATTTGCCAAAGAATTATTCCAGACCAAGGAGGAACAGTTTGCCTTGTTAGCCCATTGAGTTCCGTTAGGAATGAACTTTTTCGTGGGAAAATTCCTGATGTTATTCCAACTTTTGAATCCCTGTACAATGCGCTTCACCATCCCCATGCGGCTTATTCCCAGCCCTTCTCTTAAAAAGATGGTGAAGAAAAAGAAAAAGCCCAGAGATCATGAAATCTCTGAGCCTTTTCTCAATAACAACTCGGCAACGACCTACTTTCCCACACCCTTACGGGTGCAGTATCATCGGCCCTGGAGGGCTTAACTTCCGTGTTCGAAATGGGAACGGGTGGGACCCCTCCGGTATGGTCACCGAGAAATCTCTTAAGTTAAGAAGAAAAAGATAAGTAGCAATTTCTTTTTGCCCTTCTTCTTTCCACTCCTTACTTATTTAAGACCATGTCTATCAAGAACAAATGTTGTTAAGTCTCACGGCCGATTAGTACTGGTTAGCTTCAGGCCTTACAGCCCTTCCACACCCAGCCTATCAAACTCATAGTCTTTAAGTGGCCTTTAGGGAGGTTACCCTCCGTGTGATCTAATCTTGAGGCTAGCTTCCCGCTTAGATGCTTTCAGCGGTTATCTAAACCGGACATAGCTACCCGGCACTGCCGCTGGCGCGACAACCGGCACACTAGCGGTCC